>CAUWJA010000086.1:0-6377 GCA_963558905.1 uncultured Eggerthellaceae bacterium | reverse complement strand
GGATGCCTCCTCGACAGTGGCTAATTCGGCAGATGGGATGTTTCGAAAATGGCGGCTGAGATTTCAGGGAAACCTGCCTGCGGATTTTTCCGTCAGGCGTTCACATATTACGGCGTCTCCATCGCCCAGACGTTCGTCGAGTTCGGGGTGTTCGCCGTGATGCAGGTGATAGGTTTGGCCACCGGAGCGGCCAACGGCATCGCGGTCGCATGTTCCGGCGCCTTCAATTTCCTCATGAACCGCAATGTTACGTTCAAAGCGTCGGGCCATTTCTGGCGCAGCGTGGCTTTGTTCGTGCTTCTGTATGTGTGGAATTTCCTGTTCGGCACCTGGTTCATCGACATCGTGGCTTCGGTTTTCGGATGGCCTCAGGTGGCGGGCAAGCTTGCGACCATGGCCATGCAGGGCGTGTGGGGTTTCTTCCTGTGCAAATGGGTGATCTTCAAGTAGCGCCGCCGCGGGGTCGATTATGGGACTTTCGGCGCCGCAGAAGCCTCCTATCGCGGCGGATACGGCCGATTGTGGCCATTGTCTCTCGGTTTATGCCCTTGACATGGGCTTTTTATCTTTTCATCAGCGGAACCGGTTCTATAATGAGTCGGTTGGAACTGTTTTGCCGCTTCGGGCGGAAGTTGATGGGAGGAAATGATGGCAACGAAGGCTATGCGCTTCAAGACCGTATGCGTCATGGCCGCGCTTGCGGTTGCAACTGTCTTGATGCTTGCGCCGCAGTCTGCGTGGGCGCAGGGCAATGTCGCAAAGATCGGCAGTACCGAATATCCGACGGTCGCGGCCGCGGTGGGTGCTGCGCAATCCGGTGATACGATCGAGCTTCTGCAGAATGCAACCTCCGGCCCTATCACCATACCTGCGGATATGCAGGTGACCTTCGATCTGGGCGGCAATGTTCTGACCATGCGCAATGCGTTCTCTCCGGTGAATGTCCACGGTGAGAACCATTATGTCTACATCGTCAACAACGGCGATCTTGCGATTGAGAACGGGTCCGTCGCCATCCCCTCCGTGGGAGATGAGGGCATTTTGAATAGGGGCCAGCTTACCATCGCTGACAACGCAGCGGTTTCCTGCTCAGGGTCGGTCCACACCAACAGCCCGCAGAATTACATCATCCTCAACGACAACGGAACCGTGAATACGGCGGGTGCGTTGACCAGTGCGAAGAATAACGGAATCGTGACTTTCGGCGGAGCGGTCAATGTGACCGGCGGCTCCATTTCCGCCACGGCGCAAAATTGCGCAGCCATCGACATCTTCAGCTCGGACTACACGAGTTCGGGAGCGGGCGCCGATGTAACCATCTCCGGCGGCATGATTGTCAGCGACCTTGTCGCTGCGAGCACGAACAATGTGAAATCCGCCGACTGCAGCCTTACCATCACGGGCGGAACCATTTCCACCCGCACGACGTCCATCTACTGGCCTTCTTCCGGCACCCTGACCATCGGCGATGCGGATACCGGCGAAGGCCCCGTGATTGAAAGCGCAATCGGATCCGCCGTTGAAATCTGCTCGGGTACGTTCAATGTGTACGGAGGAAGCCTTTCCGGCGGTCTGCAGCAGACGGAATCGGATGGGCTTTCAACTGAGGATCTGCAGCAGATCTTCACCACGGTCGGCACGAGCGGCTACGGCTCCATCGGCGATGCGGTGACCGTGTTCGCCGATCGCCCGGGCTACACCGGCAATCCCCTTACGGTGGATATTTCCGGCGGTACATTTACGAGCGCTCAGAACTACGGCATCCGCATCTTCGACAACAACGCATTCGAAGGTGCTGCAGCCGGCGACCAGGAGGTTGTCCTTTCGATTTCCGACGGCAGCTTCACGGGTGCCCTCGGCGGTGCTGATGTCGCGTATCTGCAGGATGCGAACAAGAACCTGATTTCCGGTGGCGCATTCCCTGAAAAACCCGATGCTGACAGCATTGCTCCTCTGTACGTCGCCGTTCAGAATCCCGACGGAACCTGGTCTGTGGCCATGCACGAGCACTCCGCTGCCGATGGGGCGGCTTGGGAGCAGGATGCGTCTTCTCATTGGCATGTCTGCTCGTTCGAGGGCTGTGTGCAGACTCTTGATGAAGCGCCCCATGCTTTCGTCTGGATTGTCGATCAGGAGCCGACCACCTCATCTGAGGGCAGCAGGCATCAGGAGTGCTCTGTTTGCGGATATGCACTTGCTTCTGAGACTATAGAGAAGCTTCCCTCTCAGGCGGCCGACGGGGAAACCGGCCCGCAGTCCGAGACACCGGGCGGCTCTTCGGGGTCCGGCACCCTTCCGACTACGGGAGATGCAGCACCTGTCGCACTGCTTGCGTGGACCGTTCTCGTTGCGGCCGTCGTGGCCGGAGTCGCCGCGCTGCGTGCGCGCCGCTGCTGATCGCCGCTTCGGTTGAAATGGCAAAGGCCGGGCCTTCGGGCCCGGCTTTTGACGTGTAAGACATTTCAGCACGCCTCGAATTAGGAAGTCTGATGCGAAGATGCCGCCCGAAGGCGGCATCCCTGTCATATCCGTTTGATTGCATCGCGTACAGCCGCCGCAAGGCCGGCTCCGCGTTGTGGCTGTTACTGCGTCATGCCGCGGTAGCGCTCCAGTCGGCGCATGGCGTCTTCCTTGCCCTGGACGAACAGCTTCGCAGCCTCTTCGGGGAAGGATTTCGTGAGCGACGCGAAACGGGTTTCGCCGGCAACGAAGTCCAGATAGTCCATGGTGGGCTCCTTGGAATCCAGCGTCATGGGGTGTTCGCGGCGCGGGTCGTAGCGGTACAGCGTCCAGTAGCCGCTTTCCACGGCGCGCTTCATTTCGCCTTGGACATCGTGCATGCCGCACTTCAGACCGTGGGAAACACAGGGCGCGTAGGCGATCACCACGGACGGGCCGTCGAATTCTTCGGCCTCCTTGAGCGCTTTGACCAACTGGTTGTAGTTGGCGCCCATGGCCACTTGGGCCACATACACGTTGCCGTAGCTCATGAGGATGGCACCCAGGTCCTTCTTGCCGGTCTTCTTGCCGCTGGCGGCGAATTGGGCCACCGCACCCGCGGGTGTTGACTTTGAGCTCTGGCCGCCGGTGTTGGAGTACACCTCCGTGTCCACCACGAGCACATTCACGTTGGCGCCGCTTGCGACCACGTGGTCCAGACCGCCGAAGCCGATGTCGTAGGCCCAGCCATCGCCGCCGAACATCCAGAAGGTCTTTTTCGCCAGCTGGTCCTTGCAACGCAGGATGTCTGCGCATACGGCCTGCGCGCTGGCGGTGAGCGACCCGAGGGAGCCGTCGATGGCTTCGAGCAGCGCATCGGTGGCGGCACGGGATTCCTCGAAGCTGCCGAAGGCCTCAAGGTAGGCTTCGCACGCAGCCTTGACCGAAGCCATGGCCGCGGGTTCGGGGGCGTCGCCCTTGCCGTCCTTCGGGTTCTCGATGCCGCAGGTCAGTACGCGGATCAGCTTCTCCACCCGCGCCTTCGCGGCTGCGCGCTGCTGGGTGGAGCCCAGATACAGGCCCAGTGCCAGTTCCGCGTTGTTCTCGAACAGGCTGTTGGTCCAGGCGGGGCCGAAACCGCGCTTGTCGGTGGTGTAGGGGATGCCGGGGAAGGGTGCGCCCCACGCCTGTGAGCATCCGGTGGCGTTGGCCCAGTACACGCGGTCGCCGAACAGCTGGGTGAGCAGCTTCGCATAGGGTGTTTCACCGCAACCCGCGCAGGCGGCCGAGAATTCGACCAGCGGCTGCTTGAACTGCGAACCCTTGACCGTATAGGGGTCGAACAGGCGGCCCTTGTCGGTGAGGCTCAGGCCGAAGTCCCACAGGTCGCGGGCGGCGTCGGTGAGCTTGGCCGGTTCCATGCTCAGGGCGCCGGCGGGACAAACGGTGGCGCAGCTTGCGCAGCTGGTGCAGTCGAACTGGCTTACCTGGATGGTGTAGCGCATGCCTTCGGGCAGGTTCCTGCCTCCCTTGAGCGCTACGGTTTCGAAGCCTGCGGGCGCAGCGGCCGCTTCGGCGTCGCTGACCAGGTAGGGGCGGATGGCGGCGTGCGGGCACACGAAGGCGCAGCGGTTGCACTGGATGCACGCGTCGGCCTTCCATACGGGCGTCTTCACGGCGATGCCGCGCTTCTCGTAGGCCGTGAGCCCCATGTCGATCACGCCGTCCTCGTAGCCGGCAAACGCGCTCACGGGCAGATCGTCGCCTTTCTGGGCGTTGACGGGCTGCAGGATGCCTGTGACCACGGCGGGCAGGCCATCGCAGCAGGCGGGCGCATCGGGCTCAGCATCGGCCCAGGCAGCGGGCACTGAAACCTCCACGCACTTGGCGGCGCCTTCGTCGATGGCGGCGACGTTTTTGGCCACCACCGCTTCGCCTTTGCTGGCATAGGTTGTGCGGGCCGCGTCCTTCATGTAGTCGAGGGCCTGGTCGACGGGCATGAGGCCTGAGATCTTGAAGAACGCCGCCTGCAGCACGGTGTTGATGTGGCTGCCCAGGCCCACGCGCTGCGCCACTTCGACCGCGTTCACGGTGAACAGGCGGATGTTGTTGCGGGCGATATGGCGCTTCATGGCCGCAGGCAGGTTGGCATCCAGCTCTTCGGCGGTCCAGCCCGTGTTGAGCAGGAACGTGCCGCCGGGCTTGACCTCCTGCACCATGTCGTACTGGCGCACATAGCTCTGGTTGTGACAGGCCACGAAATCGGCGTGCTTCACGTAATACGTGCTGCGGATGGGCTTTTTGGACAGACGCAGGTGCGATTTGGTCACGCCGAAGGACTTCTTGGAGTCGTATTCGAAGTAGGCCTGCGCGAACATGTCCGCGCAATCGCCCAGGATGCGGATGGTGTTGTGGTTGGCGCCCACGGTGCCGTCTCCGCCCAAGCCCCAGAACTTGCAGCTGTAGGTGTCGGCGTCGTCGAAGTCATCGAGCGCGTGCACGGGAAGCGAAAGCCCGGTCACGTCGTCGGTGATGCCCACGGTGAATCCGCGCACGGGGTGCTCTGCGGCCAGGTTTTCGAACACGGCTGCGATCTGCGCGGTGTCGGTGTCTTTGGAGGAAAGGCCGTAGCGCCCGCCTATGACCAGCACATCGCCCGCACGGTCGCTGTTGGCGACGGTGCTGGAAACGTCCAGGAACAGAGGTTCGCCGGCCGACCCCATGCATTTGCAGCGGTCCAGGACCGCTATGCGGCGTACGCTCTTCGGCAGCGCGCCCAGGAAGTGCTTCGCCGAGAAGGGGCGGTACAGATGCACCTGCAGAAACCCGTAGCGTCTGCCGGTGCCTTCGGCCTGTGCCTTGGCGTTCAGGTAGTCGCATGCCTCCTGCACGGTGCCGGCCACGCTGCCCATGGCCACCACCACGTCGGTGGCGTCGGCGGCGCCGTAGTAGTCGAACACGTGATGCTCGCGGCCGGTCACGCCGGCGACCTGGGCCATCACGCCCTCCACCACGTCGGCCAGCTCATCGTAGGCGGTGTTGTTCGCCTCGCGGATCTGGAAGTACACGTCGCCGTTTTGCACGGTGGCGCGCAGCATGGGGTGCTCGGGGTTCAGGGCGCGCGCCCGGAAACGCTCAAGCGCTTCGGTGTCCATGAGGGCGGAAAGCTCTTCGGTATCCGGCATGTCGATGCGCGACAGCTCGTGGGAGGTGCGGAAGCCGTCGAAGAAATGCATGAACGGGATGCTGGCCTTCACGGCCGCCAGGTGCGCCACGGCCGCCATGTCCGCCGCTTCCTGCACGCTGCCGGAGGAAAGCTGGGCGAAGCCGGTATCGCGGCACGCCATGACATCGGAATGGTCTCCGAAGATGCTCAAGGCATGCGTTCCCACGGTGCGGCTTGCCACATGCAGCACGCCCGGCAAACGTTCGCCGGCGATGCGGTAGAGCACCGGCACCATGAGCATCAGGCCCTGGCTGGAAGTGAAACTGGTTCCCAGGGCGCCCGCTTGCAACACGCCGTGGATGGCGCCGATTGCGCCGGCTTCGGATTGCATCTCGGTCAGTTGCACGCGCTGGCCGAACATGTTCAGGCGGCCCTGCGCGCTCCAACGGTCGGTGTGCTCGGCCATGGGCGATGACGGCGTGATGGGATAGATCGCCGCCACCTCGGTGAAGTCGTAGGCAACATGCGCTGCCGCCTGGTTGCCGTCAACGGTTACGTAATTGCTCATCGCGGGTTCCTCCCGTTCGCTATTTCCCCAGTCCCAGCTCTTCGACGGCCGCTTCTCTCATCTTGTATTTGAGGATCTTGCCAGCGGCGTTCATGGGATAGGAATCCACGAACCTGATGTATCGGGGCACCTTGTGGCGCGCGATGCGGCTCATCATGAACTCGCGCATCTCCGTCTCGTCCATGGTCTCACCGTCCATCAGGA
>CAUWJA010000085.1:0-6406 GCA_963558905.1 uncultured Eggerthellaceae bacterium | reverse complement strand
ATTCGCATGCAGCAGGGGCTCTCAATGTTTTCATGTCCTGCTCATATCGTCTCGTCGGCGGGCATTCCGGGGCATGCAGCGCGAATCGGTGTATCATTTTCCAGTCCGAAGAGGTCATGGAGGCTGGCATGGATGGGAAGACGGAGGAGAAGAAGTTCTCCGAGCGTGTGTTCGAGGTGGTTTCCCTCATCCCTGAAGGGAAGGTGTCCACGTATGGGCAGATCGCCCGATTGATAGGATCGCCGCGTTCGGCACGCTACGTGGGGTGGGCTCTGCGCGGCAACAGCCAGCCTGTGGTGGTGCCATGCCATCGCGTGGTGTTCAAGGACGGCTCTTTGGCTCCCGGTTACGCATTCGGCGGAGGGGAAGTGCAGCGCCGTCTGCTCGAGCAGGAAGGTGTCCGTTTCGTCGACGGGACGCATGTGGACATGGAATCCTGTCTATGGGACGGCGCCGGCTGCCGTCTTTAAGCCGCTGCCAGCAACGCAGCCTGCGATTCCGTGATGGCGTCATGCTCCAGCAGCTTCGCCACAACCTGCTCCTGGCGCTTTTCGGCAAGCTCGGGACTTGCCTGCGGGTTGTATGCGGAGGGAGCGTTGGGGATGCCTGCGAACAGCGTGCATTCGTAGGGATCCATGTCCATGGGGGCTTTTCCCAGATAGCCCTGCGTGGCAGCGCCGATTCCGTAGTAACCGTTGCCGAAGTAGATGGAATTGAGGTAGAGCTCCAATATCTCATCTTTGGTCAGCGTGTGCTCGATGGCGAAGGACATGAACACTTCGGCGAACTTGCGCTCGATGAACTTATCCTGGGTGAACCACTGGTTTTTCGCCAGCTGCTGCGTGATGGTGGAGCCGCCCTCCACGAATGACCCTGCGCGGATGTCGTTGACCAGCGCGCGTCCTGTTGCGATGATGTCGAATCCCGGGTGCTGCCTGAATCGATGGTCCTCAACGGAGATGACGGCCGATTTGTAGATGTCGGGCATCTGGTCAAGCGATACGTAGCCAGGTTGGCTGCGGATGCCTTCCGCCATCTCGTCCACGCTCATGATGGCGATTGCGTCTTGGTACATGGCGTAGCCGCGCACGCCGAACCAGCCTACCACGCCTGCTGCCAAGGCGAGCGCGATGGTGAAGATGACCGCGAACGCATGGCGCACGGGATGCGCCTTCGGGGAAGTGCGATGGTTGGTTGCGGATGCTGCATTCATGGGTGCCCCTCTCGGATGGTGGTGCCGGTCGGTGCCGGATCGGGCTGTTCGCCTCACCATCCAAGATACAGGGGCTGTCTTGCACGGCCATGACGGGCAGGTGGCAGCTCTGTAACGCAACCTTACAGTATGCTCACGAACGCGGGCGCCCCTCGCGTTGCCGCGCCTGTGCCGGCCTGCCGCGTGCGCCGCCGTGTCCGCACGATCACGCTGCCTGCCGCCGTGCCCGCAGCGCGCCTGTGCCGGTCCGAAGCCTCAGAACAGCAGCATCTGCTGAGGCTGCGTGTCGTATTCCACCAGGGTCTCGTCGAGGGCTATCCTGATCTGGTGCGACTCCCAGGACTTGATGCTGACGGGGTGGTCGGCTGCAACGCTGCCGTCGGGGTTGGCGGTGCGGAAGACCAGTGCGCTGCCGGCCATGCCTATGCACCAGCCGCCGCAGACGTCCTCCGGTGCGTTTTCGGGGACCGAAAGGGTGGCGAAGTCGGGCGCGAGGCCCCCGAAGTAGAAGGGGGACAGGTCCATGACCTGATCGGGCGCCACATCCACACCCAGCTTGGCGGCCTTCGCGCAGAGGTCGGCTGCGGCGGCCGCAGGGTCGTAGGGCACATCGCAGAGCAGCTCAAGCTTCTTGGATGCGCGCATGGTCTCGAAGGTGCCGGGCAGCGAGCACAGATGCGCTTCCAGGCTGCGGGCTTCGTCGGCGTTCGGGAACCGCGCGATCACGGCCGCACAGCGCGCTCCCTGTTCGAGCAGGCGTTCGATGCCGCGCGTTTCCGACGAGATGCCCACCTTGAGGTGCTCCGGGCTGAACCACGCCATGTAGACATAGTGCGGCGTCAGATTGTAGGCGCGCTGCTGAGGCGAGGAGGCGGAGGCGTTGTAGAACGCGGGGTTGAAGCCGGTCTTCTCGCGGCAGGCAGGGCAGTCGTCGTCTTTGCTGTCGGGCAGAAGCTCAACGCCCAGGTCGCAGGCGTGCGATTCGGATGTGGCCAGGTCGAACCAGCCGGTGCAGAACCGGCGCGGGAGCTTCGTCATGGAGAAGACCCGGTTCCAGACGGGGAAGCGGTGCTGGGTCTTCGTCTGCACGTCGCCGATGAGCAGGTAGGGGCCCTCGTCGTCGAAGCCGTGGCCGGCAAGGATGAGGGTTGAATCGGGGAGGTATGCGGTCATGGGGTCCTTTCGAGGAGGTCGGATCTGTGCGGCCGGGAAACCGCTCCGTTAGCGTAGGAACATTCTGATCAGGCGTTCTTTCGCGGGCGTGTAGGGTTGGTATCGCATGGGAAGATCGACCAGACGGCTCTTCTTGAGGATGCTTTTGCGATGGCTGAACGTTTCGAAGCTTTCGCGGCCGTGGTAGCTTCCCATGCCGCTTTCGCCTACGCCGCCGAAACCCATTTCGGAGGTGGCCAGATGCACGATGGTGTCGTTGATGCAGCCGCCGCCGAAGGGCACGTGGGCCAAGAAGCGCTGTTCCAGGTCGCGGTCGCGCGTGAACAGGTAGAGCGCCAGCGGCTTGGGACGCTCGCGGATGAACGCCTCAGCCTCATCGGGGCCGTTCACGGTGATGATGGGCAGCACGGGGCCGAAGATCTCTTCCTGCATGGCGGCGTCTCCGGCGCCGGCCCCGTCAAGCACGGTGGGCTGTATGCGCAGTTCATCGGGTCGCGAGCTGCCGCCCAGCACCACCTTCGCGGGATCGATGAGCCCCAGCACGCGCTTGAAGTGCTTTTCGTTCACGATGCGGCCGTAATCGGGATTGTCCAACGGGTCTTCGCCGTACATGGTGCGGATGCGCGCGCACAGCGCCTCCACGAAGCGGTCATGCACCGCGCGGTCCACCAGCACGTAATCGGGCGCCACGCAGGTCTGCCCGCAGTTGAGGAACTTGCCGAAGGCGATGCGCGTGGCCGCAAGCTCCAGGTCCGCGTCGGCCGCCACTACGCACGGGCTCTTGCCGCCCAGCTCAAGCGATACGGGTGTCAGGTTGCGCGAGGCCTTCTCCATGACCAGCCGGCCAACCGTGGCGCCGCCCGTGAAGAAGATGTAGTCGAAGCGCTGGTCGAGCAGCTCGGTGTTCTGCCGGCGGCCGCCTTCCACCGTGCATACCAGCTCGCAGGCGAAGGTTTCGGCGCACAGCTTCGCGATGACGGCGCTTGTGGCGGGCGAGTAGGCGCTGGGTTTGAGCACGCAGCAGTTGCCCGCGGCCAAAGCCCCCGCGAGCGGTTCCATGGTCAGCATGAAGGGGTAGTTCCACGGGCTCATGATCAGGCATACGCCGTAGGGTTCGGCCACGGTGAAGCTTTTCGCGGGGAAGTTGGACAAGGGAGTGCGCACGCGCTTCGGGCGCATCCAGCTGCGCAGGTGCCGCTTGAGGTAGGCGATCTCCGCCAGCGTGAGACCGACTTCGCACATGTAGCTCTCGCAAGCCGATTTGCCCAGGTCGGCCTTGAGCGCGTCGGTGATTTCGTCTTCGTGCGTGCGGATGGCGTCCTCGAGTGCGGTCAGTGCGGCAAGGCGCGCTTCGGCGGGGATGGTGGCACCGGTGGCGAAGTGCGCGCGCTGGGCGGCGACGAGCGATTCGACGGAGGCGGGTGCAGCAGGCGCGCTGGGTGCAGCAGGCGCGGCGGGTGCAGCGGTGGCAGCTGCTGCGGCAGCGGTTCGGTTGGCCGGTTCGACGGGCATGGCGGCTCCTCGGTGCGAAGCGGCCAAGGACTCAGGACCCGGGCCGGGCGGTGCGGATTTCATCCCAGCATTGTAGCGCAGGGGCGGGCCGGGCGCCTTTACGAAGGCGGAACGGAGAAGGCCCGAAATCCTCTCAGTTGCATGGGGTTTCGGGAAGCGGGCCGATGGTCTGCGCGGTCACCCTCATCGTGTACGACTCCGCCTACGGGACCTCCGAGCTCCCGGCGCTCGGGACCCATGCCGCGCCTTCCGTGAGCGATTTCAACTTCTTCGGTGGGTATGCGGTCATTTCCCACTGGTTCCGCTACGACATCCTTTCAGCCCTGATCTGAACGGGCGCGACCTCATTCATCCCGGCGGCTTTTCCGGCGGAGCTGTTCGGGTTTCGGCCGGTTATGTCGAAAGGGAGGGCGCGCCCTCCCTTTCTTCGTCTCGTATGCGCCTGCTGGTTTCTGGGGTGCCGGTGCATTTGCTTCGCGTGCGGATCCCGTGCGTGCGACGTTCGGCTACAATTCAACGGAAATGAAGATGCGGATCGGGTTGGTCTGCCGGCTGGACGCCGGCGCGCCCCTGCGCAGCGGGAAAGGTTTGAACGTGGCATTTCTGTTCGGGTGCGAAAACGCGCACATGGAGTTTCCGACCAAGACGGTGCTTGACGGTGTGACATTGGGCGTGCACGAGGGCGACCGCATAGGCATCGTGGGCCGCAACGGCGACGGAAAGTCCACGCTGCTGTCTGTTCTGGCCGGTGCCACCGAGCTCAATGACGGCCGCATCACGCGCCGCGGCGGCATACGCATGGGGCTTCTGGGCCAGGCCGATGCCTTGGCGGACGAAGATGCCGTGGGCCATGCCGTTGTGGGCGACACCCCCGAATATGTGTGGGCATCCGATGCTCGGATCCGGGAGATCGTGGCCAATCTGATCGCCGATATCCCGTGGAACGCCCAGGTGGGGACGCTCTCGGGCGGCCAGCGCCGTCGCGTTGACCTGGCGCGTTTGCTCATCGGCGATTGGGATGTGCTCATGCTGGATGAGCCTACCAACCATCTTGATATGCGCGCCATCGCATGGCTGGCGCAGCATTTGAGGCGCCATTGGCCGCATGGCCAGGGTGCGCTGCTGGTGGTCACGCATGACCGCTGGTTCCTCGACGAGGTGGCCACCTCCATGTGGGAGGTGCACGACGGCATCGTGGAGCCCTTCGAGGGCGGCTACTCCGCCTACGTGCTGCAGCGTGTCGAGCGCGAGCGGGTTGCCCAGGTCACCGAGCAGAAGCGCCGCAACCTCATGCGCAAGGAGCTCGCGTGGCTTTCGCGCGGCGCCCGCGCGCGTGCCACCAAGCCGAAGTTCCATGTGGCGCTGGCTCAAGAGCTCATCAGCGATGTGCCGCCCATGCGCAATGCGCTTGAGCTGCGCGCCATGGCCATGCAGCGTCTCGGCAAGCAGGTCATAGAGCTGGAGAATGTGACGGAGCGGTTTGCCGCACCCGCAGCTCCCGCTGGCGACGGTCCCGTCCCGGCTGCTGTACCTGCAGCTCCCGCCCGCCAGGTCACGGTGCTCGACGGCATCGACTGGATCATCGGCCCCGGCGACCGCGTGGGCATCTTGGGTGAGAACGGTGCCGGCAAGACCACGTTGCTGCGCATCCTCTCCGGGGCGTTGGCGCCCAGTGCGGGCCGTGTGAAGATCGGGCAGACCGTCCGCTTCGCCGTGCTGTCACAGCGCCTCGATGAGCTGGCCGAAGTCGAGAAATACCGCGTGACCGAGGTGCTGTCGCGCTACCGCACCCGCGTTGTGGTGGACGGGAAGGAGATCACGCCCGCGAAGCTGCTGGAGCGGCTCGGGTTCTCCTCCAAGCATCTGTATTCGCGCATCTGCGATTTGTCCGGCGGCCAGAAGCGTCGCCTGCAGCTGCTGCTGATCCTGCTCGATGAACCCAATGTGCTCATCTTGGACGAGCCCGGCAACGATCTGGATACCGATATGCTTGCCGTGCTGGAGGACCTGCTTGATTCGTGGGCGGGCACGCTCATCATGGTCTCGCATGACCGTTATCTCATGGAGCGCGTGACCGACGACCAGTTCGCGCTCATCAACGGCAAGCTGCGCCATTGCCCGGGCGGCGTGGATGAGTATCTGCGTCTGCTGGATGCCCGCGATGCAGCGCGCGCGGGTGCCGGAGCCCCTGCTTCTTCTGCGAGCCGCGATGCCGATTCGCCCCGCACGCCTGCGGACGGCGGGCAGCCTTGCGCCCCTAAGATCTCCAACGCCGAACTGCGCCAGCTGAAAAAGCAGTTCGCCAGCACAGAGCGCAAGATGGAGACCGCTGCCGCCAAGGTTGATGCGAAGCGCGAAGAGATGGCTGTTGCCGATCCCACCGATTTCATGTTGCTCGGCCGTCTGCAGGATGAACTCGAAGAACTCATCGATGCGCGCGATGCCCTTGAGCTCGAATGGCTGGAGTTGTCTGAGAAGCTGGGGGACTAGCCGCGCGCCTGCGTTGCA
>CAUWJA010000084.1:0-6410 GCA_963558905.1 uncultured Eggerthellaceae bacterium | reverse complement strand
TGACGAAATATTCCTCGTGCGTCACTTCGTCGAACGCATAGCCGGGCTTCGCGCAGATGGTGACCGTCGCGGTGCCGAACAGGTTGAACACGTCGTCGGCAGGAGTCAGCGTATCCTGGGTGAACGTGAAGCCGCCCTGGACATTGGCAACCTTGTCATAATCGACCGCGGCGCGCTGCCACACATCGATGGGGCCTTCCGTCTTATCGTCATTGCTCGCCAGAGCCACATTGGGCACTATGGACCCGACGCCGCCGATCACCATGGCAGCACCCATCGCGCACCCGAGCACTTTTGTTCCGAATGAGTGTTTCATCGCTATTCCTCCACGTTGGTTTTCGCAGTGACCATAACTTTGTGCATATAGCCCTCATCAGTCACCAGGCCGGTCTCGGTGGTGCCGCGCATCATGAGCACGTAGCTGCCATCGGTCTCGGGCGTCCAGGTGAAGGTCCACCACACCCACTGGCGGGGATCGGTCTGGCCCAGATCGAATGCGGTCCAGGTCTTGCCGCCGTCCATGGAGAACTCGATCTTGGTCACAGCCTCATCGAATGCGTCCGCGTAGCCTTCGAAGGTGAAGGGCTTGCCGGTTTCGATGATCATGCCTTCAGGCACGCCGAGAGCGGTCACGTTGGGCTTGTTCATGTAGGGGCCCATGTCGTAGCTGTCGAAGCCGTTCTCAGAGAGGGCCTCCCAGTCCTTGTCCTCGTCGGTCAAGATGTAGCCGACGCACTGCTTGATATTGCCCTGGGCGTCATGGGCTTCCATCCAGTTGACGCACGGAGCGCCGGCGCTGGTGCTCAGAGGCTCTCCGCCGATCTCATAGACCAGATAGACTTCGTCGAAATGGTTGGGCGAAGTGCCGCGGGTGCTGTGATTCTGCTCGCCGTCGGTGTGGAACTCGCGACGGTCGACGATAACGCCGGTCACGCCTTCCTTCAGACCGCCGCCGCGCTCGATCAGCCAGTTCAGCGGGATGCCGGTGATTTCGACATTGGAGATGCCGCCGCCGCCGGGCATGTTGTCAAGGCAATGGATCTTGGAGAGCTTGGTGACCACGGCGCCGTCAGCCTCGGCCTCGGCGATGAGGTCGCTGAGCTTGGCGGTATAGGGCTGGTTCACCAAACCGCTGATGTTGATCTCCCAGTTGTCGATCATTTCCTGGGGAAGCGGCAGGTCTTCGCCGTACTTGCCCATGATGGACAGCAGGTGGTCGTAATCCGAGTGGATCCAGTCATAGGTGAACATCTCATCCATGGTGTTGGTCTCGGTCTGGTTGAACGTGAATTCGCCCTCAACGTTCTCCTCTTTGATGATGCCATCCATGTGGTCGTATTTGACCTGATCCCACAGCTCGAAGCCCTTGCCGTTCTCGGTCATGTTGTGGCAGCTCTGGCATTCGCCGCCGCGCTTCTCGAAGTTCTCGTTGTTGCGCTCGCCGTAGTGGACGGCATGCATGAGCGTGCCCATCTCGTAGCCGTCGTCATCGCTGTGGCACAGCATGCACTGGTCGACCGTGATCCAGTTGTCCAGAGCAGGGTTGTACACCGTGAGGTGCTGGTACGGCATGCCGGCCAGCGTGTCCTTGAGGTCCTCATGGCAGGCATTGCAGCCGCGGTTGTCCGCGTCGAGCCATACGGTGTTGTAGGACATGCCGTTGGTGTACGGACGGCTCCAATGGTAGCCCTGGTACTCGGTCGGCGTTCGCTGCACCCTGGTACCGTCTTCGAGCGTACGGATCTCAGGGGCATATTCCTCATTGATCGCATCCTGCTCCGCGTTGCGCTCGGCCAGGATGGCTTCGCCCTGCTCGTACGTGTCGGAGTATTGGGTGTCGGCTGACTGGGCATCCGCATCGCCGGCGTCCTGCTGCACGCAGCCGGCGGCGATCATGGACCCGGCAGCCAGCGTCACTGCCGCAAGCGCCAGCTTCCCCTTGACTCCCCTTTCTGGTTTCCGCATTGTTCCCCCTTTCATCTTTGCGCCTCTTGCGCATGGTGCGGTCTCTCCTCGGGCTTTCACCGCGATGGGATTCTAGCCATTCAGCTTCCGCCGTCCTATCAACGTAAGGGGGCGAAAAACGCAAAACACCAGGTGAGGGATATAGCCCGTTTTGGTTGATGCCGAAGGTCGGGCATAGTCGGCCCGCCCTTCGCCTTGCCATCGACGGGGAAATGCGATATATACAGTGCCCAGGGGAAACATCAATTCAATAGGGGGGGGAGTCCATGGCGTTTCGCCTTGACGCATCCATGCGCTGCTCGATTTGCGCTGCGTTCGGGCTCGTACTTGTCTTCGTATGGTCGGCGCTATCGGATCACACATTCAATCTGCGCGCTGCCTTGCCGGAATCCCTGATAACGAATCCCCGGGCATTCTTCCTTCTGGGCATACTCGTGCTCAGCGTAGCCCTCGCCGTGAAGCCGAACATCCCCCGAACCGTCGATGCCGTTCTGGGCATCCTGCTCCCCTTCGTCGGATCCGTGGGCACGGCATGCATCGCCCTGGCTCCGCACCAAAGCCTCTTCCCGCCCAGCATGCTGTGCCTGACCGGTCTCATCGCCCTCGGAGCGGGATACTGCTGGTTCGTCATGAGCTACGGGCTGCTGCTTGCGCGGAGCGGATCTGTCGCACGCATCGTGTACTGCCTTGCCGCGGCGCTCACCATGGAGCCCTTCGTGCGCGTATCCATCGAATCCATCCTCGAGCACACCATGCAGGCAGGCGTCGCCATCGCCCTGCCCTTCGTCGCCATGGCGCTGCTGATCTATGTCCGCGAAGGAGTTGAGCGGGAATGCGCCGCCCAGCCCGACCCCGATACCGGGGCAGCCGATTGGCGGAGTATGGACCGCGAAGAGATGGTCAGGCATTTTGCGCCCCTCATCTCCATAGCGCTGCTCTTGGCCACGGTGCGATCCCTGAGCCCAATCGGCACATGGGACGCCAAATTCGACCCCGTCCCCATGACGTCTTCGCCGGGGCTTTTGGTCCTCTACACGGTATGCGTGATCCTGTTTGCGCGGTTCGCCCTGGTCAAGTTTGAGCACAAATCCGACTTCGCACGCCTTCAGCCCCCATTCCTGCTCATCGCGCTCACCCTGCTCGCCTCATTGATCCTGATTTCCAATCGAGGCCCGCAATCATCCATCCTGTATACGGTCATGGTCATGGACGATTCGTTCGCCCACATGCTGTTCTGGGCCGAAATCGCCTACGTGGTCGCAAGCGCATCCGCACCCGCATGCAGGATCGCAGGCCTTGCCCTGGCTGTTTACGCCAGCACCTCGATTGCATGGCTGTTCCTGCTCGGAGATGAAGACACCCTGCAGGCTCCCGTCATGATCGCCGCCATCGTGGCCATCTATCTGCTCACCATGGCCATATCCCAGATGAACATCGGCTTCAAAACGCATTCCCGCAAGACAACGGCAAACGATGGGGAGGATGCAGTGGGAACCGCGGATGCGGGCGAAGATGCTCCCCTTGAAGATCCCATCACGGCCGGCATCAAGAAGCGCTGCCTGGACATCTCGAGCGAATACAAGCTGTCGCCGAGAGAAACCGAAGTGTTCATGCTGCTCGCCCAGGGACGGACGCGCGCCTACATCCAAGATGAGCTTCTGCTGGCGGAGAACACCGTGAAGACGCATATCTCCCATATCTACAAGAAGCTCGATGTCAGCAACCGGCAGGAAATGTTCGATCTGGTGTTCACGCCCCTGCAATCCGACAAAGACGAATGAGTCCGCAACCCCGCATGACAGCGCTTCGCCGCACGCGAACGCCCGCAGAGAAGCGCACGGCGCGGGCCTCACTGCGACGGCGCGAAGGGAATGCTGCCGGAACGCACGTAGGCCCGGCGGGAGGGAGGAGTAGCGCCGGGCCTGCAAGGGAATGAGGATATTCGATTGATGTCGACGCCCAAGCGCCGACCAGAGGCGTTGCCGCGCAAGACGCGCCCGGCAACGCTCGGTTCCGTCCGGGCAGCCCGCTCGCACATTGCAGCTCGAGGGGGTCGTGGTAAGCGGGGGGGGGCTGCCCGGACGCGGACGCCTCCCGGGAAGAAAGCGTCCGCCAAGGGAACGTACCGGCGCAAGAGGGAGGGCGCCGGAGGCCGTCAGACGGCCTGCCCGAATGCGGCCGATGCCGCTTCCGGAGTGCCTGCCGAGGGAGGCAGGCGATGTGAACACCGTGGTTAGACGGCGCGTTCACGCAGTTCGTGGCAGGTGCCGCACTGGAACACACCCTTGTGATGGCACTGGGCGCACCACATCATGGCGTCTTTCTGCAGCTCCTCGCTGTGGATCTTGTGGCAATCGGTGCAGACGGGCTGATGCGCGTCGTGCTGCTCGTTGCTCTCGTATTCGTGCGGATTCTGGACCTTGCCCTTCTCGTCCTTGAAGGTGTCCAGGTCGGCCGTCTTGACCGCCATCTCCTCCAAGGTGCCATGGCAGGCGGGATCCTGGCAGGTTGCAGGGTCCACGGTCACGACGGTGGCCTCATCGGCCGGCACATCGTTGTAGGCGACGCCGTCATGGGCCGTCTTCAGCGTGGATTCCTCAGTATGGCACTGCACGCACTCCAGGTCGGCATGGCCGGAAGCCTGGGGGCAATCCGCGTTCTGCAAACTGGCATCTTCGACCTTGTGGCAGATCTCGCATTCGGAATCCGCCGTCCAGGTCAGAATCTGCTGGGACATGGGATCGGCTGCGGCAATCTCCTCTTCGGAGAGGGGCGCAGCGGTCGTGGGCGCGCAACCCACGACCGCACCGAGCGTCAGAGCCAGCGCCGTGACGGCTGCCACGACGGCCGCGCTTGCCAGCAGCCTGCTTCTGTGTTTCTTAATCGCGTTCGTCATAACGCTGCGTTCCTAACTCTTGCTACCGGTTGCGCCCATCGCCTATTCGGCGGCGTCCCAGGGCTCGAGACCGGCGCAGTGACGGCCTGCGATACGCCCCCACACCATGTTCTCGGAGTTGTTGCCGCCGGTGATGCCGTAGCTGTGGGCCTGGAAGTTGCCGAAGCTGCCTGCAGCGTACAGACGGGGGATGACATTGCCCGCAGGATCGAGGACCTGGGCGTTCGCATTCTTCTTCGGGCCGCCCAAGGTGGAGCAGGAACCAGGATAGATGGAGATGGCGTAGTAGGGGCCTTCTTCGGAGAGCTTGTTGTCCTCGACGGTGAGCTCGCGGTCGAAACGGGCGTCCTTGCCGGCATCGCAGAAGCCCTGATACTCGTCGAAGGTGGCCTTCAAGGTCTCGTAATCCATCCAGTGGTCGAATTCCTTGATCTTGTTGGCGAGGTCTTCCAGGGTGTCGCCCTTGAGAACCCAGCCGCGCTCGATCTCGGCCTGGTTGTCATCAGACCAACCATCCCATGCGCGGATCTCGTCGGGGAGGTCGGTGGTGTAGTTGCCGCACTCGAACCAACCGCCCTGCTGGGTGCCCATCGGGCCGCCGTCGATGCCCTTCTGGTCGAAGATCTGCCAGGAGGGGATGCGGTCGTAGTCGTCGATGGCGTCGTTGAAGGACATGAGCGTATGCCAGCCGTTGTGGGCGGTGCCGCCGGTCTTGGCCTCGTTCTGGTAGCGCTTGCCCAGACGGTTGACGGTGAAGAACGCGTCGGACATGGGGTTCGCGAAAATGGCGAAGTCGTACTCGGGGTCGCGGGTCCACATAGCAACGATGGAGATGACCATGTTCATATGCCACAGCTTAGCGCCGACTTCTTCAACCATGCGGATGCCGTCGCCGGTGTTGTACTGCCATCCCTCGAACTTGAAGGGATAGATGCTCAGGTAGGTGTTCTTGAGCTCTTCGTTGAACTCGAAGCCGCCCGTGCAGAGCACGACGCCCTTGCGGGCCTTGATGGTCTTCTCAGCGCCAGCCTCCAGGAACTTCACACCGACGATTTCCTTCGTGGTGGGGTTCTGGATGAGATGCTCTTCGGTGCAGTCGAACTTCAGCTCCACAGGAAGGCCCAACTCGGCGCGCTTGGCCTCGAGCTCGTGGAAGGTGGTCATGCCGAAGCCCTCGACGCTGGAGACGCCGATGCAGCCGGCGTACTTGCCGTCATCCAGGAACCAGTACTCGGGGATGGTGCCTGCCAGGGTCTGCTCTGCAACCTCGTAGGTCATGCCGTACTTGTCAGCATACTCGGTGTGATGCGTGGCCTCGGCGATGTAGGCATCGATCATTTCCTCTTCGATCAAGCCATGGCCGAAAGCAATGCAGTACTCGCGGAACAGCTCGGGATCTTTGATGACGGTCCACTCGCCGTTGTTGATACGGCTGTTGCCGCCACCCTCGACGGGAGCCTTCTCCAGCACGACGACCTCGGAACCGCCTTCATCGGAAGCGATCAGCGAGGACCACATGCCGGCGCCACCGTAGCCGATTCTGCATATC
>CAUWJA010000083.1:0-6503 GCA_963558905.1 uncultured Eggerthellaceae bacterium | reverse complement strand
AGGGCGATGGGACTTACGGTTCCATGGACCGGAATACCGGGTAGAGGGCGTCGTCGCGCAGATGCGGAATCGCCGATGCCAGCAGGATCTGCGAAAGCGTGAACGACCCCGCATCCGCCGCCGCCTTCGCGGCCCGGAGCAGGAATTCGGCGTTTTCCCGTGCGGCCGTATGCGGAATGCCCTCTTCCTCCAGGAGCCGGTCGTCGTCCTCTCTGTTCGCCGCCCGTGCGCCCTTGCACTCGTCGGTCAGGCTTTCCAGTTCGCTGAGCGCTGCAGAGGCATATTCCTGATCGAGTTCGACTGAACGCCGGTAGCATGCGGCTCCGACCTCGGGCTTGCCTGTCTTCCAGTACGCGTATCCCAGCCAGTAGTACGCCAAAGCGAGCTCGGTCTTCTTGAACGCCAGAGAGAGCATGGCCTTGCATTCCTTGATCTCGGAGGCGAAGTCTCCCAGGAAATAGTAGATGCGGGCGGCGTGGGCATGGCTCGAGGTCTGGGTGGGGGCCATCGCCATTGCGGCCTCGGCGTGCGCGAGGCCCTCGGTTCCGGCATCGAAGGAATCGCAGAGCAGGTATGCCAGGCGGTCATGGGCGAAGAAGATATCGTCGGATATCGGCAGGATGCGCCGCTTCTCGTCAGGCGCGGTTTTCGCCATGAGGACGCGCGCGGGGTAGGACTCGAAGAACCTGTAGCAGGTAAGCGGCGTGTCTTCGAACCATCGCCCGGCTTCGGCCATGGCGGCGATCCGTTCGAAGAGCGACTGCGCGGCGCCGGCGTCGTGCTCGATCAGATTGGAAGCGCGCATCTGGAGTTCGCGCAGGCCGTAGAGGTCGGCGAACGCTTCGCGGATCTCCAGATACGATCCCGCATCGATGTCTCCGTTGCCGATTCCCTCCGCAATCCTGTCGCATACGGCTCTGACCGGTATGTTCTCGGTGCGGTCGTGGATGTCCTTGACCGCCTCGAGCCCTTGGTCGCGCCCGTGCTCGAGTGCGGCCAGGATGCGGTCGGAAAGGCCGTTGCGCTGCCGGTCCTCGAAGATGTTGAGGTCGCTGACGCGCGCAACTCCCAGCATCTCGGCGGCTTCAGCATCGAATGCGCCGTCGTTTTCGTCCACATCGCAGAATCGCTTCGGCGGGCAGTAGAGCTCGTCATGGATGGAGCCCAGTGCCTTCACCGGCTCCAGCTTGAAGCCGGGGGAGAACCGAAGCGACGCTCCCAGCTTCGCAAGGACGGCGAACGGGTCGGCGAACAGATGCTCTCCATCGGCGGAAAACGACTGCTCGAATGCATCGCGCGCGCATTCGACCGAGATGATGCATTCCCGATCGGATTCCGGCTCGATGCGCAAGACGTTGACCAGGGCCGTCTTCACGGCTGCGCTCGAGGCGAATCCGCAGGCAAGGTACAGGATGGCGGCATGGGCCGCGTAGCGGGCTTCGTCCGACCTGAGGGCTTCCTCCGAACGGCCGGCAGGCCCTGCCGAGGTCAGCTCGACTCGCGGCATGAAGGCGATGCCGGGGCAGAGGACGTCCATGGCGATTGCGTCCTCCTCAAGATTCATGCGGAAGTCGCAGTCGATGCGGAAAGGCAGGCGCAGCCGCTCGATCGATCGGGACAGCGCCATCCGGGCGTCCCATTCCCCTGAGCCGACGGGGGCGGCGGCAGGGTCGGGCGCCTGTTTGCAGACGCAGTCGCACAGCCAGCGGTCGGCTTCGCTGCACTGTTCGGGCGAGAGCGTCTCGGTGCTTCCCTGCTCTTCCGCCCATCGGCAGAGCTCCACGAAGCGGTTGAGGGCCGATTCTGCGTCCAGGAGGGCGCGGCATGCCCGGGGGCCGGCGGTGTTCCTGTCGAAATCAAGGTAGAAAGCCTCGGAATACGATGCGAGCTTCACGAGCCTGATCGCGCTGGCGGGGTACGCATCCTCCCCTTGGCCCAGGATCTCCGCATCCGGATCGGTCAGGCCGGTGCCATCCAGCTGTGCGGCAAGGTAGTCCGCCAAAGCCAGCGTGATGGCGCCCGTGGCCTGATGCGCTGCGCGGGACTGCTCCGAAATGATGCGGAAGGCATCGAGCGGGGGATGGTCCCGAAGGGTTTTGAGGATATCGGGAATGGTCGGAACCATGGTTTCGGTGCCGTTGACAAGCGGGAAATGGCGGAATGCCAGATACGCGATGCCGCATGCGCCCCTGAGGTCCGTTTTGGGGAGGTCCGGCATGCGGATGCGGGAGTTGATGAACGAATACCCGGCCAGATCGCGCCGCACTTCGGCGATCCGGCGCCCTGTCCCGTCTGCGCCGATGAGGTTCAAGCACCCGGTGTTGTCGACATCGGAGTAGTTGAGCATGGTCAAGATGGGGAAGCGGGCCGGCGGAATGCGCTCCGGCTCGGAGGTCTCGAAGATGCGGCCGTATTCGTCCACGTAGGCGAGGATCTCGACGACGCTCGGTTCGGCGAATCTGACCACATAGCAGAGGCCGTCTTTGGGCATGGCTATGCCGCTGCTGACGGTTCCGTATGAGGTTCCTTCAGGCTGACCGGGCAAGACGGGCAGGGATGCCCTGCGCGCATCGGGGGTCAGCCGAACGGTTCCGGTTGTTTCGGGCACGTGCGTCTCCTGCCGTGTTCTCGTGGCGTTTGCTTCGGCGGCCGTGCGGCCTGCCTGGTTCGATGGTAGCGCACCTTTGCCGATTCTGCATTATAGAAACTAAATGATACTAAGTTTCTAAAATATATTAGACTTATAGTACATGCTTAGTTTCAAATATGCTATAATCATCAAACGGAAACCGACTGCGGAAGACAGCAGCCGTTAAGGACTACGCACGGTTTCCTTTTGCTCGGTGGGGCGGGTTTTCACGAATACGTGCACTCGGAAAGCCAGCATACATGCACTCTCCTGCCCCCTGCATTTCTTCTTTGCCGTGGCTCGCGCCGGCCTCGCCGGCGCATCAAGCCGCCTTGCTTCCCTGGTTCTTGCCGAAATCTTCTCTGTTCACCATGGCGCATCGATTCAGCACGCCAAAGCCGCCACGGTGCGCGATAATGCACCATGGAAAAAGACCGCCGAGGCAGGCGGGCCGATGGCGCGGCCGCAGGCGGTCGCGCATCGCGAAGAGCGGAGAAGAGAATGCTAGACGAACTGCATGTGCGCAACATCGCCCTGATCGAAGACGCGGTCTTCCGTCCCGCTTCGGGGCTGACGGTGCTGACGGGTGAGACGGGCGCCGGCAAAACCGCGCTCATTTCGGCACTCAAGCTCATCATGGGCGAGCGCTCCGATGCCTCGATGGTGAGGGACGGATGCGAAGGCGCCGTCGTCGAAGCCCGGTTGTTCGCCGATGGCGCTGCCGATGGGCCGGATGATGCCTGCCTGTCTGCGGATGGTTCCGATGAGGGCATGGTGGTCGTCCGCCGCCTCGGCGCCGATGGGCGCAGCAGGTGCAGGATCGACGGGTCCATGGTCGCCAACAAGCAGCTTGCCGCGGCCGTGGGGCCGCTTATCGACCTATGCGGACAGCATGAGCACCAGCGTCTGCTTTCGCCTGTTTCGCACCTGGCCATGCTCGATGCGTGGGCCGGCGATGCCGTGGCGTCCGCCCTGGAAGAATACTCTGCCGCGTTCCGTAGAGCCGAAGACGCCGCCAGCGCACTCGACCATGTGGTTTCGGCGGCGCAGGCATCTTCGGCCGTGCTGGATGAGGCGCGGTTCGTGCTTGCCCGGATAGATGAGGTGGCGCCTTCCGAGGGCGAATATGAGGAGCTCATGGCGCGCTTGCCCCGGATCGAGCACGCTGAATCCCTGGCGCAGGCGGCCAATGTGGCATATGCCGCCTTGGCGGGCGAATCCGGCGAAGGCGCGTTGGGGCTGGTCAATGCTGCGGCTTCGGCACTCGATGGGGTGTCGGGCGTCGATGCCGATCTGGGTGCGGCGGCGCGTTCCCTCAGGGAGACGTCTTTTGTGCTCGAGGATATCGCGCGCGACATGCGGTCGTATCGGGATGAGGTCGAATTCGACCCTGAAGAGCTTGCCCGGCTGCAGGAGCGCGCCGGCGCGCTGCAGGGGCTGATGCGTTCGTTCGGCCCCACGATGGATGATGTCTTCGCGAAGCGCGCGCAAGCGGCGGAGACCGTCAGGCTTGCCGATGATTCGGATTCCGCCATCGAGCAGGCGCAGAAGGCGCTGGCCGAATCCGAGGCCGAGCTTGCCCGTGCGGCTTCGGCGCTCGATGCCGCCCGCCGTGCCGCCGCGCCCTTGTTCGCGGATGCGGTGTCCGGACAGATGGCCCGGCTGGAGATGGGTTCGGCTTCGTTGGTATGCGAGTTCACCGACCTTCCCCGTGAGCAGTGGAGCAGGGTCCGTTCCAGCGCGATGGAGTTTTTGTACCGCCCCGGCGCCGGCATGCAGGCCAGGCCCCTTGCGCGCATAGCCTCGGGCGGCGAGGTGAGCCGCGTCATGCTGGCATGCAAGGTGGTTCTGGGCGCCAGCGACCATTCGGACACGTTGGTGTTCGACGAAGTCGATGCCGGTGTCGGCGGGGCGACCGCGGTGGCCTTGGCGGATGTCCTGGCCGATCTTTCCCTTACGCATCAGGTGATCGTCGTCACGCATCTTGCGCAGGTGGCCGTGCGCGCCCAGCGCCATTATCTCGTGAGCAAGACCGGCGGGGATGTCCCCGTGACCGAGCTTTCCGTTCTCGAGGGGAGTGCGCGCGTCATGGAAGTCGCCCGCATGCTCTCCGGCGATGCCACCGAGGCTTCGCTTGCCCATGCCCGCGAGATGCTTGCCTGACGGCAGTCGTCCGAAGGATGTTTCGTGCGGCGATTGCCGTCAGGCCCGGTCATCCAGGCTGGAAAAAGGAAAAGCCCGGAGGGGAACCGGGCTTTGGAAGGGGTTGAGGCTCGGAGGGGAGCCGAGCCTCACACAAGGAGGGGATGATGCGGTGCTCTATGGCACCGGTTCTGCTTGGGTAGCAGGCAAGTGAAGGAGGGGAGCCTTGCGCTTGCAGTTGCTATTATAAAAGTCGGTTTTCAAGACCGTATGATGGGCCTGTGGAGGTCTGATGGATTGGATGACGATGAATTGTCAAGACCTGTTTTATCTATGACCTGAATCGCATTTCACGTCATGGTTTCAAAGGGGGGGCGGAATGGTTTCCGTCGGCCGAAGCAACCTCTTTCCAGTTGCCAATCCGGCCCTGCAACGGGTAATATCCCAAGGCGGAAACCAATCCGGGCACGGCTGCCTTCGAATCGCATGCTGCGCTCCGATCTCATGTTAGGAATGCATATGGCTGACATCGAACTGCGCTTTCATCATGACATGCTCACCCTTTCGGCACCGATAGGCTATGTGCTTGAAAAGCAGGGGGTCAACGTGGCCGAAGAGCTCGAATTCATGAACCTGCTCGAGCCCGATACGGTCACCGACGCCCTGAAAATGCAGCTGACGGCGGGTGCGCAATGCCTGGTCGCCAATACCGAGGGCATCTGCGCGGCGCGCCTTGCCCATAAGCGCATGGATGGTCGGCAGGCCGAAATCGCGAAGGCGGCCGTAACGTGCGCCCGGGCCTGCACCCCCCAGCATCTCATCTGCGAGATCGGGCCTTCGGGGCTGCCCCTCGACCCCTCGAGCCGGACGTCTCTGAAGCAGAGCATCGGGCAGTACGCCGCAGCTGCGAAGGCACTCGGCGATGAAGGCGTCGATGCATTCCTTCTCAACGGAATGGCCGATGCCGACGACATGCGCTGTGCCATCGAGGGCGTTCGCAGCGTGAGCAGCCGACCCGTCTTCGCTTCCTTCAACGTGGATGAAACGGGTGCTATCCGCGGCTGCGGCATGGCCGTCTCCGATGCGATCGCCTCGTTGGGCAAGGCGGCGGATGTCTACGGTTTCACCACGTCTGCCGATCCCGTGCAGGCCGCGGCCATCGCCCGCAGCGCAGCCCAGGCCACCGAAGCTCCTCTTCTTGCCCAGATCGAAGTCGTGCAGCCCACGCCCGCCGAACGCCGCCGCGCATCTTTGGGCGGCAATGTGGAAGGCAATCCCTATCCCATGCCCGACGACCTCGTCCATGCGGCGGCCCATCTGTGCGCCGCGGGCGTGCAGTTCCTGCGCGTGGTCGGACAGGCTACGCCCGCCTACACCGGTTCGATGGCGCTGGTCGTCACCGGCCTGGATGCCCGCAGGTAGGGCTGAGATATGGCGATTCTCGAGCGCAGCGAGCACTACGGGGACATGCAGCGGGTTGTGGACCATCTGTTCAAGGATGCCCGCAGCGTCCGCCGCCTTGACGTCATCTTGACGGCGGAGACCTTCGATCTGGCATCTGACCTTCGCGAGATAGTGGAGCTGCTGCCGCCTGGCACGTACACGCGCATCCAGCTCTGCGACCAGCTCAATTCGTCCATTGCTGGCCACGGATGGGGCTATGTGTACGGAACGGTGGAGTAGCGCCGGGTCCGCACAGCGCGGCGCGGTCGGCCCATCCGCCGAAATGCAC
>CAUWJA010000082.1:0-6556 GCA_963558905.1 uncultured Eggerthellaceae bacterium | reverse complement strand
GCCGGCACTGTGTGCGAGACGTTCTTTTCCAACCAGGCCAGGGCAGGCCATGCGGTTACGGCGTCCTCTGTCTCAGATTTCCGCATCGGAAACTTGACCTCTGAGGTGGATAGCTGTGCCGAAGGGCTGTCCTGTGTAAATGGCAAGATGGCCCCGTGCCCTCGCGAGGCTGCCTGGGAAGGCGTTGGGATGCTATCGAATGTCAGAAACGACGGAATTCCGACATCGGGGAAAGCTAGAAAGCGATGGTCTCAAGCTCTTTTAGGCATTCGGGCTTCAAATAGGCCCGGACTTTGTCATGATCGCAATTCGCTTAGGCCCTCGAGGATTCCGACGGTAACGACGTTGACGGCGTATTCATCGCCAGAAACTAATAGCTTTTCGATGAAGTCGCTCGATCTTGACAGGAACGCCTCGTCGTTGTCCATGATGGCTTTCTGGACATGGGGGCGAAATACGTCTTCAAATGTCAGGAAGGCTCCTGTATCCATGCCGTCTTGCCATGAAACGTACTCGTTGAGTTCCGCGCTGACGTCGGGGAATGCTGCTGGCAGTGCTTCATTCATCTTCACCCTCCTAATGCATCGCTCAGGTCGTTTCTAAGCCTGATGAGTAGGATGCGGTCGGGGTGGTTTGGCTGACGTTTAAGGATCTTCTCAATTTGCTTGAGTCTTTCGCGACTTTTTTTGATGTGGTCTTTGCCCCCTGCGCCGCTCCGCTGCTGCCAGGGGTCGCAATTTCGATAAGTTTAGGGGCTTTCGCTTCGAGCTCCAGGCATGTGGGCCTATAGTGCAGCCGCTTGGAAGTGCCTCGATGATGTTGTGCACGAAAGGCCTCCAGAATCGCAAAGCCTTGATGTCGGCGATGGTCGGTTCCGTCAAAGTGGATCCTATGACCACCAGCAAGGCCTGCACCCTCCTGGGGCTCTTGTATATATTTGACGCAGGTCGTATCCGTCATGACGAGCAAGCACCTGCCAGGTTGCAGGGGTCTGATCCAGAATGTGGTATGAAGCAAGCACGAACCCCTTAATAGAGTTTTACGATTTCATAGAGGCCTGAACAGTGGCTGTTGAGCTTCTCGACTGCAACATCAAGATCCTTGTAGAAACTTCGTTCCTCTTCTTTTGAGGCGAAGCCTTTGTCGGTGAACTCCTGAGAGTTGTTGATGAAAGTTGCCTCGAAGCGTGCTTGGATGTCGTTAAATAAACCGAGGAGTTCGATGTCGTCAGAAGCCTCTGAAGGGAGCGTTGTATCTGCGAGGGAGCCTGCGTCATCGTAAAGCCAAACGGGAAAGCAGCCATACTCAAGACTGATTTCGATCTTTTTCATTCTCTGCTACTCCTTTGTGATTCCTCGGTGGTTTGCGCCGACGATGTATCCATTGTCGCCAATCGAAAATAATAGATGCAATCAAAAGATCGCAAAAGTATGTGTGGTTATTACGTCTGGGCGGCAATATCCGCGCCGGTGACGTGGGCTGCTTAGGAGCAGCGTCATTCTGGGTAAGTAAGCAACGGATCGGAGCATTGCGCCAGTTCATTACCTCGAGTTTGCTTGCTGCGATATGGGCCGCTTGAACATCAGCAGATGGCTCAGGAGCTTTCTCGGCGCAACGCCGAACTCCTTCGCCAAGGCGCATAGGCTGTCATCGATGCGGTCGAGTTGCATCTCTTCGAATTTCGCGAGCATTTCAGGGTCGTCAATTAAGAACGTATCGATTCCGGCAGGTAAAAACCCCAGTTTGCGAAACATACGTTGGCTTCGGCTGTTTCCGCTTTGGATCCGCGCTAGGAATTTTACGGGTCCCGTAATCTTTTCGATTCCTCGCATGAAAGCAGTTATCGCTTCAGGGCCAATTCCTTGTGACTGGTGTTCTGCCATAAGATTGACTCCCAGTTCGAATGGGTATTTTCCCAGGTCTTCTATTGTGCAGTAGCCAAGAAGCCCCCCCCGTTTTGTTTTGAGCATATGCTGCGCTGGGCTGTCTCGGAAGGCCCAATTCCCGTCAGGCCCATTCGAAGGCGCTCTACAATACTGCACTACAACAGTGCAATACTGAAAGCAGAGGTACAAGGAGGCTGATGAATGGAGAGGCTTTACGAACAGATGCGGCGTCAGCTGACGTATGCTTCGTGCGGATTCCGCCGGTACATATACGATCACATCATGGAATAACCGCATGCCGGGCCTGGTGGGTTCGCGAGGTGCGGGTAAGACCACGTTGTTCCTGCAGCGTATCAAAGCCGCGTACGTTAGAGGTCGCCATCCCTTTGTTTGCGGGAATGACTGCTGCAACCGGTCGTAAGCTCAAGAAGCTGCTCAGCGTGGTAAGCACCCTCGTTCCGTTCAAGCCGAACATGTCTAGCCTATCCAGGCAGCTGCAAGTCAGTCGCAATGTGATAGAGGAGTACTTGCTGTATCTGGAGAAGGCCGGCATGATTGCGTAGCTGCGGACAGGTGCGGGCGGATTGGGCGCACTCGGCAAGGCGGAAAAGGTCTACTTGGACAACCCGAACATTCAGTACAGCCTAGGCGGTGAGAAGGTGGATGCCGGCACTGTTCGCGAGACGTTCTTTTCCCACCAGGCTCGGGTTGGCCATGCGGTTACGGCGTCCTCTGTCTCAGATCTCCACATCGGAGACCTGGCCTTTGAGGTCGGTGGCCTCACCGAAGGGTTGTTTCGCGTAAATGGCTCGGTCGAGGTCCTGTCCGATCGCCCTGCCGTCCTAGTGCAGCGACTGGGTGGTGTAGTTGTCCAGGTGTCCGCCGCAATCGCCGATCACGATCTTGCCGCTGGGCCGGTCGAAGGCGAAATACACGCGTATGAACGTCGGCTTCGTCGGGTCGCTGTTCTTCGATGCGATGTGCGGTTCGATTGAAATCTTGCGTCCGTGATACGTATCGTCGCGCATGGCCATGAGCCGCTGGTCCTTGCGTGTCTGCATGCCTTCGCTGCGGGCGAAGCGGAATGGCGTGTTGTCTTGGATGGTTGCCGTGAGTTCATCCGATGTCTCTCCGGCGAAGTAAGGATGTGCGAAGGTGGCCAGCGCGTGAAGCGCCTGCCAAAGCGTGTCGGGCGATGATTCGCAGTCGTCCAGCGATTTCCACCCGCGCTCGCTGAAATCGATCCGGTCGGCAAATGCGGCCACTGCAAGCTCCGCCGTTTCCCGTGCGTTCGAGGGAAGCTTGGCCAGCTCGCGCATGTGCTTCAGCAGGTTTTCACCCGTGCGGGCATCGGCGGCCTTCGAACCGCGGAAGGCCTGTTCGTACCCCTGGCAGCGGCTCTCCAGCTCGCGGTTCTCTTTGCGCAGCGCATCGTTTTCGGCCAACGCCTGCTCCGCTATGGTTTCGGCGGCTTCGGCTCGCTCGTCTGCCAGCAGGATCTCGGCCAGCGCCGTGTCCTCATAGGTGGCCTTGAGCTGCTCGACGCGGCGCTCATGCGTGGATGCGCGATTCAGGCGCAGCACGTCCTCTATGCGCAGCGCCTCCTGCCAGAAGTGAACGTCTTGGGCCAATGCCCGGCGCAGCAGGGCCACGGTGGCATGGGCGCCCCTTGATTCGATGTCTTTGCGCGATATGTAGCGATGGCGGGAGAATTCGCCCGGGCGGTCGATCTGGGGCCTGGAATCGTAAATGCGCAATGAGCCGCCGTAGCATTCAAGGCTGTAATCGGAGAGCAGGGCGTTGAGCGCGTTGAGGGTCTGCGGGTCTGCGGGATGGACCACCGCCGCGTTGGGTCCCAGGGCGGCGGCGATATCCGCCGGGTCAAGGGGGAGTGCTCCATCGGAAGCGGGAGTGACCAAGATGACGGGGATCTCCCGTTGCGGATCGGCAATCATGTCGAAGGCCGCCTGTGCATCGGAGAAGCTGTGCGCGTCCATGGACAAGGGCGCCCCTTTGACGCTGCAGGTCAGGCGGTTGTCTGTAAGCAGCATCCTGACCAGGAGCGGAATGGTGGGCGAGGGATCATCTTGCAAGTCGCCTATGAAACCGGGACGGTCTCCGTAGGAAAGGACGATGGACACGCGACCCCGTTCAAGGGATTCGCCGGCGAACCCCATTTCGGTCACCCATTGACGCGGGGCGCGGCCGTTTGCAAGGTCCTGGACTTCCGTGAGCTGGCCCGCCCAGGTGAGTACGTTTCCGTTGGCGTGCAGGCGGGAATTCAGACGGACCGACCCGTCGGCATTCTGCAACGGTTCACCTGATTTGACGCCGGACCAGGCCTTGTTGTCCCAATCAAGAGCGTAGCCGTCACGGTTCGCCTTGCCGCGCAGCCAGGCGCGCACGTCCATCAGCATGACCCAGAGCGCGTCATTGCCCGGTTGGGCTTCGATGTCGAAGCTTGCTTTGAAGAACATGGTGCGGTTCAGGTCTGCCAGCATGGTGCTCCTTGTGTTGTCGGGTACGTCGGGTGCTACGGGTGCGGCACGTTTGTAGATTCTACCTCACGTGCAGCTGCGGTGCCGTGCGGCCTGACTTTGAGCGCAGCGGCTTAGCTTGGAGCACGGTGCCGTGTGACGTCCGTTGCCCAGACCCACCAGCGCAGCGTCTCTTCGGCAGGTGCGTGCGGATTGGGGTGCGAGCGCTCTAGGAACAGCTCGGTTTCGTGCCCGCCGAACCTGATGCGGTATTCGCGTACGCTGCGCCCCCTGACTTCCGGGCGATAGGATGGCTCGCCCATGATCTCGTCGATATGGAAGCTGCGTCCGTCGCGCCAGCATACGATCACAGGCTCGATATCCCCGTCCGCGCGCATGCGTACCACCACGTCCACGTATTCCTTGTGGACGCGGTGCTGCTTGCCGTCTTTCACCCTGTATTGCATGCTCCATATTGTCGAACATCTGTTCTGATTTTACTAGCGAACAAACGATGTTTTTTCATCCATGGATGCACATGCGCCCCGCCGGATGGTCCGTGCGGGGCGCATGGGAAGGCGTTTTCGGCAGCAGCGCGAAGCTGCGTTTCAGGCGAAATCCCGAAAGTCCGCTATTGATCGGCGGGTCCCTTCGAGACCGTGATGGCGATTTCGGTGCCCTTCTTCGCGGAGCCGGTGCGGTCTTGCCTGATCACAACGTCTTTTTCGACGTTTTCGTCATACGAATAGGAGATGCCGCACAGGAATCCGGCGTTTTCGATGGCGGCCTTGGCGTCATCGACGCCCCAACCCTGCACATCGGGGATCTCAACCGGCAGGGTTTCGGGATCAACGCCTTCGGAATAGGTCAGCGTGATGGTTTCGCCCTTCGCCAGCTGACCGCCGTTGGGGGTCTGGCTCATGACGATGTTCTTGGCGTACTTTTCGGAATTGTCGTATCCGCCGGATTCGGCCACAACCTTGAAGCCTGCGTCTTCCAGCGTGCGCACGGCGGTTTCAATGTCGGAGCCGACCACGTTCTGCACCGAGATCATTTCTTTGCCGAGCGAGATGTAGTAGGTGACGGTGGAACCCTTGTCCAGCGTGGAGCCGGGCTCCTGGTCCTGTTTGAAGACCAGGCCTTTCTCAGTATCGGAGTAGCTTGCGTCGCCGCTGCGGCCCTTCAGGCCCTTTTCGCTGAGCGACTGTTCGGCCTGTTCGGGCGTGAGACCCTTGAGGTCGGGCACCTCTATCTTCTCGGGGCCTTTGGAGACCACGACATTGACGGCCGTGCCCTTTTCGGCCTCCGTGCCCGCTACGGGGTCTTGCGAAATGATGCGGCCCGCAACCACGTCCGCACTGTATTCCTCGGAGGCGTCGCCCAGCGTGTATCCCTTGTCGGTCAGAAGCGTTTCGGCCGCCTCGAGGGTTTTGCCGCTCAAGTCGGGCACACCCTTTTCGCCGCCGAAGCTGATCATGCCGCTGAACAGGGCGAATGCACCGCCGCCGATGAGCGCCAGGGCAAGCAGCACACCGATGACGATGCCGACGGTGCGCTTGGTGTTGCGGTTGGGGATGTTGATGTTGTTGTCGGTGTTTCCGTGGTAGCCGGTCGGGCGCGTGGTGGTTGCCCCCATGCCGGAACCTGCGTTCATCATGGGCATGACGGCCGTTCCGCCTGCGGCACCCATGTTGGTCGTGACGCCGCCTGCTCCCGCGCCGACTGCGCCCGCTCCCAGCACGGCGGTCTGGTTGGCGCCCATGACGGCGGCATTCAGGTTGACGGGGCGGCCCATCAGGAAGTCGTCGAGGCACTTCTTCATGTCGCGGGCCGTGGCGAAGCGGTTCGCAGGAATCTTCTCCATGGCCTTCATGATGATGTCTTCGAAATCAGGGTCGATGGTGGGGTTGATGTGGCTTGGCGGCACCGGTGCATCATTGACCTGCTGCATTGCCACGCTCACGGCGTCGGCGCCGTCGAAGGGCAGTGTGCCGGTCGCGGCTTCGTAGAGCACGCAACCCAGCGAGTAGATGTCGCTGGTTCCGCCGAGCTCTTTGCCCTGGGCCTGCTCGGGGGAGATGTAGTGCGCCGTGCCCAGCACGTTGCCGGTCTGCGCCTTCACGCTGTTTTTAGCGCAGACGATGCCGAAGTCCATGACCTTCACGTTGCCGTCGGGCTGGACCATGATGTTCT
>CAUWJA010000081.1:0-6592 GCA_963558905.1 uncultured Eggerthellaceae bacterium | reverse complement strand
TCCGGCACCATCATGCTCGATGGGCGGGATATCAGCCATTTCTCCGAAAAAGAACTGACGCTGTACAGGCGTTACGACATCGGTTTCGTCTTCCAATTCTACAATCTGGTGCAGAACCTGACGGCGCTGGAAAACGTCGAGCTTGCCTCGCAGATCTGCAAAGATCCGCTGCCCGCTCGCGAGGTGCTGGAGCAAGTGGGCCTGGGGCATCGAGTGGACAACTTCCCCTCGCAGCTCTCCGGCGGTGAGCAGCAGCGCGTGGCCATTGCGCGCGCCTTGGCGAAAAATCCCAAACTGCTGCTATGCGACGAGCCGACCGGTGCATTGGATTACGAAACCGGCAAGGCCATTCTGAAGCTGCTCCAGGACACCTGCAGGTCGACGGGCCGTACGGTGGTTCTCATCACGCATAATTCTGCGTTCACGGCAATCGCCGATCGGGTGATACGCATCAACGGCGGCAAGGTGGCGGGTGTGCAACTCAATGATTCTCCGATGCCGGCAGACCTGCTTGAGTGGTAGGCGGTTGCCATGCGGGGGATGTTCGGGAAAGAAATGCGGCGCACCATCAAGGGCTCTCTAGGCCGGTTCGTGGCCATTGCGGTCATTGCGGCGCTGGGCGCGGGCTTCTATGCCGGTCTGCGGATGACATGCCCGGACATGGAGCTTGCCAGCGACACGTATTGCGACGGAACCAACGCGTCGGATATCCGCGTGGTTTCAACGCTGGGGCTGTCGGATGAATCCATCGAGCAGCTCTCGGCGATCGAGGGCGTGGAAGGCGTCATGCCCGCCTACGAGACCGACGTCATGGGTCTGGCTGACGGCAAGCAGGTTGTCATGCGCGTACATTCGCTTGACGTGGGTGCGGCGAAGGCGAGCGATACGTCCGACGGATTGAATGCGGTATCCGCCGATTCCGACTACATCAACAGGTCCATCTTGGTGGATGGCACGTGGCCGGAGCATCCGGGCGAGTGCGTGCTGTCGGCTGATGCCGTGCTGGATTCGCCTATCGAAATCGGCGATACGATCGAGCTGACCGAAGGCGTGCAGAACCTTGACGACACACTCGACGTCCGTGAACTCAAAGTGGTCGGGTTCGTCCGCTCGTCGTATTACACCTCCACCACTGACTTGGGATCGACCAGCCTTGGCGGCGGCGGAATAGAGACCTATGCTTTCGTGGCTCAGTCCGATTTCGCCGATGGCATACCGTGGACCGAGGCCTTCATCACCGTTGCCGGGGCGAAAGACCTTGCGGCCACAGGGGATGAATACCAGCGTGCCGTGGATGCCGTAGCTCAGCGCATCGAGGAACAGTCGGGCTCGATCGGAGCGCTGCGGCTTGCCGAAGTCGCAGACGAAGCGCAGGACAAGCTGGACGAGAACCGCGCCGAATACGAAGAGAAGCGGGCAGATGCCGAGTCTGAGCTGGCCGATGCGAAGTTGCAGCTTGATTCATCGGCGGAGACCATAGCGCAATCCGAGTCCCAGCTTGCCGATGCGGCCGCGCAGCTAGAAGCGGGCGAGGCGCAGCTTTCCGCCTCCCAGAGCGAACTTGCCGCAGCGCGCGAACAGGCCGAAGCGGGAGAGAGCGAGCTTGCGGCCAAGCGCGACGAAGCGCAAGCGGCATTTGCAGCCGCACAGGAAGAGATCGGCCGAAACCGAAGCGCATACGAGCAGGCCATGGCACAACGGGCCGAGCTGTCGGCCGAACTTGAGAAGGCCGAAGCAGCGCTTGAGGCCCTGGATGCCGTTGCACCGCTTCCTCCGGAGCTTGAGGCTCAGCGCGAACAGCTGGTCCAAGGCATTGCAGCGCTCAAAGGCGGCATTGACGAGATTGACCGCCAAACCGCCGGTGCCGCAGAGGCGCTTGAGGCGGCGGAGGCGCAGCTTGCTGCAAGCCGTGAGCAGGCGGAGGCCGGATTCGCCCAGGCGCGAAGCGAGCTTGACGATGCCTGGCAGCGCATATCCGACGGCGAGGCGCAGCTTGCGGCCGGGCGCGCGTCGTTGGAGCAGGGTCGTGCGGAGTATGATGCAGGAATGTCGGCTTTGTCGGAAGGCAAGGCTGCCTATGATGAGGGCCTTGCCGAATATGAGCGCAGCAAGGCCGATGCCGAAGCGCAATTCGCCGATGCGGAATCCGAGCTTGCCGAGGCGCAGCGCACCATCGATGAGCTTGCGGCGCCCGACATCCATGTGCTGGATCGTTCGAAGAATCTGGGCATGGAGAGCTTTGTGGCCGATGCGAGCCGCATAGACCGCATTGCCCAGGTGTTCCCGCTGATATTCTTTCTGGTGGCGGCTCTGGTTTCGCTCACCACGATGACGCGCATGATCGAAGACGAACGTGTGCTCATCGGAACCTACAAGGCGCTCGGGTACAGCCGCGCCCGCATCACGGCGAAATATCTCGCCTACGCGGCCATTGCCAGCGGTATCGGCAGCGTTCTGGGCATCCTGCTGATGGCCAAGGTTCTCCCGGGCGTCATCATGTGGGCGTACTCCATCGTGTACGCGGTGCCCGTGAGCCCCACGCCGATCGATCTGGGCATTGCCGCCGCATCCGTTATCGCATGCATGGGCATCACGCTGGTTGCAACCTGGTGCGCGGCTGCCGCTACGCTGCGTGAGATGCCCGCCTCGCTCATGCTTCCGCGTGCCCCCAAAGCCGGCAAGCGCATTTTTCTGGAGCGCATCAAGCCGCTGTGGAGCCGGCTGGGCTTTCTGCAGAAGGTCACGGCGCGCAATCTGGTGCGCTACAAGAGCCGCTTCATCATGACAGTGGTGGGCGTTGCCGGTTGCACGGCATTGATGCTGACGGGCCTTGGCCTGCATGACGCCATCAACGACATCATCGACAAGCAGTTCGGCGAAATCTACCATTACGACACCGTCGTTCGTTTGGCGGATGATATGTCGGACGAAGATTCTGCGGCATCGCAGGCTCTGCTCGATGACGCATCGTTGGTTGAGCGGCATACGGCGGTTCAGTCCACAACGCTTTTGGCTTCGGCTCCGAATGACGGCAGGCAGCAGTATGTGAGCTTGATCGTGCCGCAAAATCCGGATGGCTTCCAAGATGGATGCGTGACGGTGCGCAACCGCGTTTCCGGGCAGGACGTCGAGCTTGCGGCGATGGGCGATACGGCCGTCATCAGCGAGAAGACGTCGGCGTTCTACGGGCTGGAAGTCGGCGATACGCTGCTTCTCAGCGAGCAGGATGCCATCGGCAACGCGTCAGGACAGCCCCGCGAGGTGGTCGTGGGCGGCATCATGGAGAACTACGTGGGCCAGTGCGTGCTCATGACGCCGACGGCTTACGAGTCGGTGTTCGGCGAAGTTCCCGCTTACACGGCGATCTACGCGAAAGCGGCCGAAGGCCAGCAGGCGCGTGAGAGCCTGAGCGCCGGCCTTCTGGCGCTCGACGGCGTGAAGACGGTCGGGTTCAACGACGAGACCATCGATTCATACCGCACCATGCTGAAAAGCGTGAACTCGATCGTCGTGGTGCTGGTGGTGTCCGCCATGGCGCTGGCGTTCGTGGTCCTGTACAACCTGACGAACATCAACATCACCGAACGCATGCGCGAGATAGCCACGCTCAAAGTGCTGGGCTTCACGCGCAACGAGGTCATGGCCTACATATTCCGCGAGGTGGTGTTGCTTGCGGTGATCGGAGCGCTGGTGGGTCTTGGCCTGGGTGTGTTCATGGAGGGCTTCGTGGTGGTCACGGCCGAAGTCGATCAGGTCATGTTCGGCCGCGAGATCCATGCGGCAAGCTTCGCGGTGGCATTCGCCTTGACCATGGTGTTCACCGGCATCGTGGCGTTCTTCATGCGCCGCAAGCTTGCACGCATCGATATGGTGGAAAGTCTCAAGTCGGTGGAATAGCCCATGTGGGTGGTGCGCCATGGCGCCGTGCTCAGACAGTCCTCGCTTCGTTGCGGAAACTGCGCGCGGCGCCATTGCGCACCACCCCTTGTCATTTTCGCCTGCTAGCGGCTATTTCTCCTCGTCGGAGCGCAGGGCGCGCGGGATGAAGTGCGCGGCGAACGACTTGCCCTTGCCGCTGTTGCGATTCTTCACGTAGGCGAATCCGATGATGGAGAACACGATGGCGCCCGCCATGTTGACCAGCAGGTCCTCCATGGAATCATGCAGCCCGATATCAAGGTATCCGCCGGGAATGATCACGGTGCCATCGGCAGTGGCGATGACGGTCTGTGATATATCCGTGACGGGGATGGCGATGTTTGAATTCGTGGGGTCAAGCGTGACGCTGCTGAACGCGGTGACGATGGTGTCTTTCTGCATGTCGAAGCCGAGGATGTTGTCCACGCCGTACTCGAACAGTTCCCAAAGGGCGCCGGCGGACATGGAGAAGCAGAACGCGACGATGGCCATGTAGATGGGCGTCAGCTGCAGGCGCGATGCTTGGCTGCGGTTGAGGATGTCGGCCAGCGCGAAGCCGATGCCGGCGGCCAGAAAGCCCCATAGGGTGTGAAGCATGGTGTCCCAGAAGGGGATTTTCACGTAGAAGGCCTCGATTTCGCCCAGGATCTCGGCGGCGAAGATGAACAGGATGATGATGGCTTCAAGCACGCTTGGTATCTCCACCTGCAGCTTGCGTTCCAGGAAGTCGGGGATGTAGAGCAGCACGATGACCAGCAGGCACAGCAGGACGTATTCGTAGGCTCCGGTGAAAAAGGAGCGGATCATGATCGCCAGGACAATGAGGCGCACCACGATGTAGAGGCCGAAGACCCAGGGCTTTTCCTTGGCGGTGGTGCGGGCGAAATCGAAGTAGTTGGCAAGGGGTTTCACGGGTGATCCTTACGTAGGGGTTTGGCGGCGGCTCTCGGAAGGCTGTCGCGCTGAGAGCCTTCCGTACGGAAAGCCGCCGGCGCAATTGTGCATTGGCAAAGTATACGCGAATGGGGCGGCGCGCGAAGCGTCCGCCTCAGAACGAAGGCGAAGGCGGGCGATGGGTGGCAGGGTGTTTGAACTGGATGAAAAAGGCTGACAGCAGGGGTAAAGTACTATACATGGTACAGGGCTGACGCATTAAGTACGATATGATGGGCGTGCAGAAAAAAAGAACCCCGAAGGGTTCTTTGATCCCGTCTAAACGGGGCTGCTGATGCAGCGGTTAGGGCAGAGCCTTTATTTTGACTCGCAGCGTCACTCTGGGTAAGAGCAACAACTGAAGAGTATCAAAGTCGGGGAGATGGTGCAAGATGAACTTGAGAAACGCCGGTGATTACTCGGTTGGGCTGGATATTGGCACTGGGTCGGTCGGCTGGGCTGTTGTTGATGAGAACGGTGAGCTCTACAAATTCAAGGGGAAGAACACGTGGGGCAGTCGCCTGTTCGAGTCCGCTTCGACGGCGGCTGAAACCAGGACGGCCCGTACGCTGCGCCGCCGCTACGGCCGACGGTATCGGCGCATCCAGGATTTGCGGGCATTCATGCTCCCGGATATTGCGAAGGTGGATCCCGAGTTTTTCTGCAGGCTCAATCAGTCTGACCTTTGGGAAGAAGATAGGGATTTTGCAGGAAAGTCAGTTTTGTTCAGTCTTGAAGGCCCCGATGCCGACAAGTCGTACTACAAGCGATTCCCGACCATTTATCATCTGCGCGAATATCTGGTTAATTCCAATCAGCAAGAAGACATCAGGCTGGTGTATCTGGCTCTGCATCATATGATGAAGTATCGCGGCCATTTTTTGATCGATGGTGAACTGTCTGCGGCAAACGCCGACGCGAAGCCAGCAATCGCCTCGTTTGTTAAGGAACTCGGCTTGTATTGCGACGCGATGGGCGTTGAGTACGATTCCAGTCAGATTGACATTGAGGGCTTGGAAGCGGCGTTCTTTTCGACTGAGCCGCGTCGCGTGCGCCAAGAGCAGTTTTCGGCTGCATTGAATCTTCCTGCGTCGGCGAAGAAAGTGCAGAAGGCGTTCGGCGATGCTGCATTCGGCTATCAGACCAATTTCGGTATGATGTTCGGAATTGAAGAGAACAGCGATTCGAAGTTTTCCCTGGACAAAGACGAAAAGGTCGTGAAATTCGAAGACGAAATCGTTCCCGAGGAATTCACTTCCATGTTCTCGGCGCTTCAGGCGTTGTATAACGCGTATTTGCTGTCCGGTATTCTGTCAGACGCCCAAGGCGGCACCATCTCGACCTCCATGGTGAATCGTTATGACCAGCATAAAGCCGATCTTGCTCGCCTGAAGTCGCTTGTTGCCAAGTACTTCCCTAACAAGGATGGGGCAATCAGTGCGCAGCGGAAGCATCTATTCAGGGGCCCGCGGTATTCCGATGGCACTTACAAGAAAGATGGATCCGCTGGATATACGGGATATATTCTAGGAAAGATATCCAAAGAGGATTTCTTTAAGGACTTAAAAGGCATCTTCAGCGGTGTGACGATGGATCCTGAAGACGCCGAGTATTGGGAGTCCGCATTGAGAAAGATGGACGATGGCACCTACTTGCGCAAGCTGAGAACCAGTGAAAACGGCGCTATCCCCCATCAGTTTCATCTCGAGGAGATGCGGGCCATCATAGATCACCAGAGCCG
>CAUWJA010000080.1:0-6702 GCA_963558905.1 uncultured Eggerthellaceae bacterium | reverse complement strand
TCGCATGCAGCAGGGGCTCTCAATGTTTTCATGTCCTGCTCATATCGTCTCGTATATGCGCGCTGCGTCGGGTGTTCTGCATCTTCGCCCTGTCAGCGGCCGCGGTCGGGGTTCTTCTGGTCGGATATTGCTTTAGCACGCTCATGCGGTGGAGCTTTCGTGTGCTACACTTCGGAAACTGTCCATAAAAGCCCGCATACACAAGGAAAGGGGAGCCTGCATGAGCACAGAGATCAATGACATGCTCGTGGCGGTTACGGGCGAAATCAGCGGTTTCATGTACACCTACATCTTGGTGGCGCTGCTGGTCTTCGTCGGCGTATGGTTCACGGTTCGCACCAAAGGCGTGCAGATTCGCTACATCAAGGACATGTTCACTCAGCTGACTGAGAAACGCCATGTCCCCGGAAAGAAATCCATCTCGTCGTTCCAGGCCCTGATGGTTTCCACCGCATCGCGCGTTGGCACCGGCAACATCGCCGGCATCGCCACCGCTGTGGCAACCGGCGGCCCGGGCGCGGTGTTCTGGATGTGGCTCATGTCCATCATCGGCGCTGCCTCGGCATTCATCGAGTCCACGCTCGCGCAGATCTGGAAGACGCGCGGCGAGGATGGTGAATTCCGCGGCGGTCCTGCGTACTATATCGAGAAGGGCCTCGGCAAACGCTGGTTGGGCATCGTGTTCGCCGTTGCGCTGATCACATGCTTCGCCTTCGGCTTCAACGGCCTGCAGGCCTACAACATGACTTCTGCGTTGGAGTACTACATCCCTGATTACGCAACCAACGGCACCGCCATCGCCGTCGGCATCGTCACCATCGTCATGGTGGCGTTCATCATCTTCGGCGGTGCGAAGCGCATCAGCATCATCACCTCCATCATCGTTCCCGTGATGGCATTCGCCTACATCGCATTGGCGCTGTGGATCACCTTCACCAACCTCGGTGAGATCCCCGCCGTGTTCGCGCTCATCTTCGCGAGCGCCTTCGACTTCCAGTCCATCTTCGGCGGTTTCGCCGGCTCGGTGGTCATGCTGGGCATCAAGCGCGGCCTGTTCTCCAACGAGGCCGGCATGGGTTCCGCTCCTAACGCAGCCGCAACCGCATCCGTGTCCCATCCCGTCAAGCAGGGTCTGGTGCAGAGCCTGTCCGTGTACATCGATACGCTGGTCATCTGCACGTGCTCGGCCATGATGGTGCTGATCTTCTACGTGCAGAATCCTGCGGCGGCAGCCGGTCTCAACGGCATGCCCCTCGTCCAGATGGCGGTCAACAACTCCGTCGGCGAAATGGGCATCCATTTCATCACCTTCGCGATCTTCGCGTTCGCGTTCTCCAGCCTCATCGGCAACTACTTCTACGCCGAAGGCAACCTGCGCTTCATCACGAAGAGCAAGGTCGCTTTGACCATCTTCCGTCTGTTCTGCCTGGCCGCCATCATGTACGGCTGCCTGAACAGCTTCGATCTGGCTTGGAACCTGGCCGACATCTTCATGGGCTTCATGGCCATCATCAACCTTGTGGCCATCCTGCTGCTGGGCAAGTGGGCTCTCAAGGCGCTTGACGACTACACCGCCCAGCGCAAAGCCGGCAAGGACCCGGTGTTCGTCGCCGACAGCATCGAAGGCCTTCCCGCCACCGAATGCTGGCATTTGGAAGAGGTCAAGGACTTCGGCGGCCAGCCCATCATGGAGTACATCGATGAGGCCCTCGATGCCGACGGGTCTTCGGGCCTGAAGTAGCGAACGCCATCCGATGCATCCGCATGCGGGCGCGGATGCGGTGAAGCTTCGCCGAATCGCATGATCGAAAGCAGCCGACCTATGGGCCGGCTGCTTTTTGTTTGCTCCGATTTCATATCGGAAAGCGCAATTCCGCCGGTTTCTGCCCAAAATCTGACCGGTTTTCAAAGACTCCATACAACAAACATAGTTCATGAAAAAAAGTCTTGACTTAATTAATCTTCGTGCTTAAATTAACCGTTTGCATATCTTGCGTTTTCCTGCCGCTTCTCAGCATGGAAGCCAGCGTGCCGGATTGTTGCCGGCCGCACACGCGAATATGCAGATTCGTATCCACCCAAAGGAAGGAAGACCCGTGGCCAAAGCAGAGAAGAGTGCTTCCACCAACCTTTATAGGGAACGTCGCAGCTTTGCGAAGATTCCCGACGTCATGGATGTGCCCAACCTCATCGCCATCCAGACCGAAAGCTTCGAGTGGTTCAAGAACGAGGGCCTGACCCAGGCGTTCGACGATGTCTGCCCCATCGAGAGCAGCACGAAGAACATGCATGTCGAATTCGGCAAGCATTGGTTCGGCGAACCCAAGTACAACGTTGACGAGTGCAAGGAGAAGGACGCTTCCTATCAGGCTCCCCTGACTGTCGAAATCCGTTTCATCAACCATGAAACCGGCGAAATCAAGGAACAGGAAGTGTTCATGGGCGATTTCCCGCTCATGACCCCTCGCGGCACCTTCATCATCAACGGCACCGAACGCGTCGTCGTTTCCCAGCTGGTTCGCAGCCCCGGCGTGTATTTCTCCAGCGAGCGCGACAAGACGTCCGACAAGACCGTCTACGGCGCAAAGGTCATTCCTTCCCGTGGCGCATGGCTCGAGTTCGAGACCGATAAGCGCGATATCCTTTCGGTCCGCATCGACCGCAAGCGCAAGCAGCCGGCCACGCTGCTTCTGCGCGCGTTGGGCATTGCGGAGACCCGCGAGGAGATCATCGACATCCTCGGCAGCTCCGAGATGATCCTGCGTACGCTCGACCGCGATCCCGCCACCACCAAAGACGAGGCGCTCATCGAGCTGTACAAGCGCTTCCGTCCCGGCGAGCCGCCCACGATCGATTCCGCCCGCACCCTGCTCGAGGGCCTGTTCTTCAGCCCCCAGCGCTACGATTTGGCCAAGGTCGGCCGTTACAAGGCGAACAAGAAGCTCGGCTTCGACCCCGAAAACGAGTCTTCGACGCTGACCGAAGAGGATATCATCGCCACCATGCGCTACATCGTCGCCCTGCACAACGGCGAAGAGGGCTATACGGTCGACGATATCGACCATTTCGGCAACCGCCGCATCCGCACCGTCGGCGAGCTGATCCAGAACCAATTCCGCATCGGCCTGTCCCGTATGGAACGCGTCGTCCGCGAGCGCATGAGCATGCAGGAGCCCGACGAGATCACCCCGCAGAGCCTGGTCAACATCCGTCCCATCGTGGCGGCCATCAAGGAGTTCTTCGGTTCCTCCCAGCTGTCCCAGTTCATGGACCAGTCCAATCCTGCGGCAGGCATCACGCACAAGCGCCGTCTGTCCGCTCTGGGCCCCGGCGGTCTGTCGCGTGAGCGCGCAGGCTTCGAAGTCCGCGACGTCCATACCTCCCACTACGGCCGCATGTGCCCCATCGAGACCCCTGAAGGCCCCAACATCGGTCTGATCGGCTCTCTGGCAACCTACGCCCGCGTGAACAGCTACGGCTTCATCGAGACGCCATACCGTCGCGTCATCGACGGCAAGGTCACCGACGAGGTGCATTACCTGACCGCCGACGAGGAGGAAAACTACACCATCGCCCAGGCGAACGAGCTGTTCGACCAGGAGACCCGCGCAGTCGGCCGCACGGTCGACGGCGTCTTCGTGCCCGCAGAGAAGGTTCTCTGCCGTACGCGCGACGCCCTCGGTGTGTTCGGCGAACCCGACGAAGTCGCTCCCGAGCAGGTCGACTACATGGACGTGTCCCCGCGCCAGATGACGTCTGTCGCAACGTCGCTCATCCCGTTCCTCGAGCATGACGACGCAAACCGCGCCCTCATGGGTTCGAACATGCAGCGCCAGGCTGTGCCTCTGCTGCAGCCCCATGCTCCGCTGGTCGGCACCGGCATCGAGCACCGCATCGCCGTCGACTCCGGCGAAGTGCTCGTGGCCCAGAACCCCGGCGTGGTCGACTATGTGGACGGTTCCACCATCATCATCCGCAACGATGAAGGCGAATTCGACGAGTATCTGGTTCCCAAGTTCCAGCGCTCCAACCAGTCCGGCTGCATCAACCACAAGCCCATCGTGCGCAAGGGCGACGAAGTCCATGCGGGCGATGTGCTGGCCGACGGCCCCAGCTGCGATATGGCAGAGCTTGCTCTGGGTCAGAACCTCATGATTGCCTACATGCCGTGGGAAGGTTACAACTACGAGGACGCTATCATCATCAGCGAGCGCGTGGTTGCCGAGGACCTGCTCACGTCCATCCACATCTCCGAGTACGAACTCGATGCCCGCGATACCAAGCTGGGCCCCGAAGAGATCACCCGCGAGATCCCCAACATGTCCGAGGATATGATCTCCGACCTGGATGCAGACGGCATCATCCGCATCGGCGCCGAGGTGTTCCCCGGCGACGTTCTGGTCGGCAAGGTCACGCCGAAGGGCGAAACCGAACTCACTGCTGAGGAGCGCCTGCTGCGCGCCATCTTCGGCGAGAAGGCCCGCGAAGTCCGCGACACCTCCCTGAAGGTGCCCCATGGCTCCGGCGGCCGCGTCATCGGCATCCATCGCTTCAGCCGTGAGAACGGCGACGACCTGGCTCCCGGCGTCAATGAGCTGGTTCGCGTCTACATCGCCCAGAAGCGCAAGGTCCAGCAGGGCGACAAGCTGTCCGGCCGTCACGGCAACAAGGGTGTCATCTCCCGCGTTCTGCCTGTCGAGGACATGCCCTACCTGGCTGACGGCACCCCTGTCGATGTCATCCTGAACCCCTTGGGCGTTCCTTCCCGTATGAACGTCGGCCAGCTGCTCGAATGCCATCTGGGCTGGGCCGCCAAGTGGGGTTGGTCTGACGAAGACACCGATGAGCCCGTCGAGGGTCCCAAGTTCGTTGCAACCCCCGTCTTCGACGGTGCAACGGAAGAGGAGATCTCCGAGGTCATCCAGAAGGCAAACAAGAACCTCATCAACATCAACCATGCGAAGTACGGCGACAAGGCGCGCGACGAATTCGTTCCCCAGTTGTCTGCAACCGGTAAGGCCATTCTCTATGACGGCCGCACCGGCGAGCAGTTCCGCGAGCCCATTACCGTCGGCTTCCCGTACATCCTCAAGCTGGGCCACATGGTCGACGACAAGATCCATGCCCGTTCGACCGGTCCCTACAGCTTGATCACGCAGCAGCCTCTCGGCGGCAAGGCCCAGTTCGGCGGCCAGCGCTTCGGCGAGATGGAAGTGTGGGCGCTCTACGCGTATGGCGCTTCCAATGTCTTGCAGGAGATCCTGACCGTGAAGTCCGACGACACGTCGGGCCGCGTGAAGGCCTACGAGAGCATCGTCAAGGGCGAGAACATCCCCGCTGCCGAGGTGCCCGAGAGCTTCAAGGTCCTCATCAAGGAGATGAAGTCGCTGTGCCTCAACGTCGAACTGGTGGGTGCCGACCACAACACCATCGATATGGACAGCGAGCATGAGGTGTCCAAAGACGACGCCATCATGGCGGCCATGATGGCCGATGCCGCCAAGACCGAGGCCGAGACCGGCGATGCCCTCAAGGATATCGCAGCCGACCTCAAGGAACTTATGGACGGTGCGTTCGACAAGGACAGCACCGATGTTGAAGAATTGATCGGTGCCGAAGTCGATCCGGCATCTGCCACCGGCGAAGGAGAGGAGCGATAAATGAGCGAGTTCGACGTGAACAATTTCGACGCCCTGCGTATTTCCCTCGCCAGCGCGGAAGACGTGCGCAGCTGGTCGCACGGCGAAGTCAAAAAACCCGAAACCATCAACTACCGCACCCTGAAGCCTGAAAAGGACGGTCTGTACTGCGAAAAGATCTTCGGTCCCACCAAGGACTGGGAGTGCGCGTGCGGCAAGTACAAGCGCGTTCGCTTCAAGGGCATCGTCTGCGAGCGCTGCGGCGTCGAGGTGACCCGTTCCAAGGTGCGCCGCGAGCGCATGGGCCACATCGAGCTGGCGGCTCCCGTCAGCCATATCTGGTACTTCAAGGGCAGCCCCAGCCGTCTTGGCTACCTGCTCGACATTCCCCCCAAAGAGCTGGAGAAGGTGCTCTATTTCGCATCCTCCATCATCACCTGGGTCGATACCGAGGCTCGCGAAGAGGATCTCGAGGAGCTGCGCGACGAGCTTGCCGCCGACCTTGAAGAGCTCGATGCAGAGCGCGACCGCATCATCGAGGCAACCCGCCGTCTGTCCACGGATTACGTTCCCTCCGACGACGAGTTCATCGATGAGGTCGACGAGGACGAGCGTCTGACCCCTGAAGAGGTCGAAGAGGAAGTCGCCGACATCTACGAGGAGTTCAATGAGCGCAAGGGCCTTCGCGCCGAGGCCTTCGAGGCGTTCCAGAAGATCGCTCCCAAGCAGCTCGTTCCCGACGAGGCCCTCTATCGTGAGATGCGCATGTGCTACAGCCAGTACTTCCGTGGCGGCATGGGCGCGGAGTCTGTCCGCGACCTGCTCGACGCCATGGACCTGGAGGCGACGGCTGAGGAGCTCAAGGACACCATCGAAAACGGCAAGGGTCAGAAGCGCGCCAAGGCCATCAAGCGCCTGAAGGTCGTCGACGCATTCCTGAAGAGCACCAACAAGCCTTCCGACATGATCCTGGACGTCATTCCGGTCATCCCGCCCGATCTGCGCCCCATGGTCCAGCTCGACGGCGGCCGTTTCGCGACGTCCGACCTCAACGACCTGTATC
>CAUWJA010000079.1:0-6743 GCA_963558905.1 uncultured Eggerthellaceae bacterium | reverse complement strand
CTTCTTCTCGGGCAACTACCCGCGCCACATTCCCGGCACCTCCATCGGGCGCGCCATCACCTTCGGCTACGTAGCCGCCGAAAGCGCGGTCAACGGAACCATCGGCGTGGGACCGAAACTGGACGGGAACGCCGCCGAGCTGACGCAATACCTTGAAGGCGATGCAGTCAGCGAATCCGACATGGCTTCGTTCGCCGATATGGGACCGTGGAACCCCTACGACCCCATCCATGGCGGCAGCCTTGATTACACCCCCGAGCAACTGGGCGGCATCTCGGACGCGTGCGATAACTGCCACGTCTATGGAGCCGGAAAAGAAACCGTGCTCGACGGCATGAAAACGCTGTAGACCCTAACCGAATCGCAGAACCCTCCGCAAAATGCCGACCTGCCGGAAAACCGGCGGGTCGGCATGCATTGTGCAGTACAGCGTCAGCGTGCAAGAACCGAGATGATCCAGTCCAAAAATACGGTTTCCTCATCGGAACTCGACTTCATGGCCCGTTCGCAATCGCGCGCACTCGAGAGGGCATCGCGCAACTGGGCACCCGTCCACTTCCGCATGAGGGAGGGATGGTTTTTCAGCTTCCATTCCGGCACCTTCATCTGGGCGGCGATGGCCTTGGTAGATGTCGTGCCTCGCGCGTAATATGATCGGAAGGCAATCAGATCGCGAAGGCTTGAAACCACCCGGGGAAGAAGCCCATATGCGGACATAGACTTCAGCTCGGCGCGAAGCTTGAGGCATTTTGCCAGGTCGCGGTTGATGAATGCATCTGTGAAATCCCATGGTTTGGGCTCCGCGCTGCGCGTGACCAGATTGCGCACCTCGGCATCCGAAACAGGTTGCTTGGACATATGGGCCAGCGCAAGCTTCTTGAGCTCCGCGTCAAGATGAACGGTATTCTCCCCCACCAGCTGGACCAGCAGCTCTGCAGCGGATTGAGTGATGGTGATGCCGTGGGTAGGCGCCATGTCACGCACACGGCGCGGCAGCTCCCACGCCTTCAGGGGCGTGCAATCGATGACCGCCTTCGCCCCTACACCGGCGACGGCCTTGTACAGGCGCGTGTTCTTGGCCAGCTTCGAAGCCACCAGAGCCAAAACGGTCGTTGGGCACGGCGAAGCGAGATACGACACCAGCGCTTCGTTGTCCGCTTTGCGCAATGCATCGGCTTTATGCACGATGACGATGCGGACTTCGCTGGCGAAGGGAATGGTATTGCAGGCCGCAACGATATCGGCGCCCTCGGCGGTCTCACCGTCGAATACATCCGAGTTGAAATCGATGTCGCCCATGGCGGCGGCACGTTCGCGCAAACGCTTGAGCGTGGTTTCGCGCTTAAGCTCATCTTCGCCGTTGATGAGGTATGCGGGTAGGAATGTAGTATCTGCAGCCATACTCCAAGTTTACCGCATGGCCCTCAGTTCAAGCCTGCCGTTGCGGAAGATACAGGAAACATTCCCCAGCTGGTCGGTGCGCAGCACCTGCGCACCCGCCGCCTCCAAGGCTTCGACGGTCGATGGCGCGGGGTGCCCGTAGTCATTCCCCTCCCCGACGCTGATGAGGGCCACGTCCGGACTGAGCACACAGGCCTGCTCGGGCGTGATGGCCGCCTTCGATCCATGATGGCCCACTTTGTAGACATCGATGTTCCCCAAACGTTCACGCTCCACGATCTCTTCCAGCTGCGCGGATTCCGCATCCCCAACCAGCAGCATGCGAAATGCAGCCCCGTTCGTGCCGTGCTCGATGAGCAGGCACACGCTGTCCGCGTTGCCGCCCTCATCCGCAAGCTCGAGCGGCCACACAACACGGGCGGAAAATGCACCGACTGAAAACGTATCGCCGTAGTTCAAACCCGAAAGCGGACGCCCGCAGACCGATCGCGCCGATTCCCGCAACTGACTGCAGCCGTCGCATGGGCATTCCGCAATACCCGATGACGACATGACCTCGCCGATGCGAACGGTTCCCCGCAGCGCGGCAAGCGCACCGCAATGATCCGCATCGTGGTGCGTTACGATCACGGCATCGAGATGGCGCACCCCGCACAGGGCAAGCGCATGCAGCAAGGCGGCATCGTGCTCACCTGTATCCACCAGCACGTTTCTCCCTTGGCTCTGGATGAGGATGGCATCCCCCTGCCCTACATCCAGCGCAACGATGCGGTCCGGGACGAAAGCAGGCGCGACGACCAGCACCGCACCCACCGCGACAGCGACCACGGCCGCTTTCGGCGACCATAGCGGATTCGCGGGCCACAATACCCATATCCCCACCGACGCTCCTATTCCGAGCAGCGCATACACCCAGGGCATGTCTGCAGCCGGCGCAGAAACCAAAGGAAATGACGACGCCGCCACGCAAGCGGACGCAAAAGGATCGGCGATGGCGCACAGCAGGCCGATGACGGCATCGGCGACACCCGGGAACAGCGGAGCGCATGCAGCCGACGCCAGCACGCCGAGGCACCCGGCTGAAAGAAACACCGCCAAAAACATGGTTGCCGGAATATTCGCAAACATCCCCAGCAAAGGCAGGCGCCCGAACACGCAGGCCGTCACGGGAAGGGCGGTGAGATTGGCTGCACATGTCATCGACATGGCATCCAGGACATCGCGAGCGATACGGCGTGACAGAGGACGCATCCAATGCGAAAACAACGGAGTGAACAGCACCACCCCCAACGTCGCGAGCACGGATAGCTGGAAGGAAAGCGACCATGCGTTCTCAGGCCGCAATGCCAGCATGATGCACACGCATACGGACAGCGCAGCGAGTGACGAGGACCTTCTGCGCGAGAAGACTGAAAGCGTTGCGATGCACGCCATCACCGCAGCGCGCATGACGGATACGCTGCATCCGGTAAGCACCACGTAAGCGCAGATGCCCGCGCACACGATCCCAGAAGCCGCATATCTGTGCAGGCGCGCACGGCGTAGCATCGATCCTGCTACGGATGCGACAACGGACAGGTGGGCGCCGGACACCGCCACAAGATGGGCCAGACCGAGGATCTGCATGGAGGCGTACAGGTTCCCCTCGGACAAAACGCTTCGATCGCCCAGAACCAATGCCCGCACGAGCGCAGACCCTTGCGAGTCTTCGCCATCGAACAACCCGATGGCATCCCTGCGAAACGACGAAATCGAATCGAGCATGCCTCCCGGATGCACGAGCGACAAGGACCCGAGACGAACACGCAGCAGATGGCCGCGTCTGCGCTGATCCGCCGCCTCCGCGTCATCGAATGCGGAAAACGTAGCATGCGCACGATACACCTCCCCGGCCAAAGGAGGCACATCGGAGGAAGGCCATTCGAAAACCGCCTGGCAAAAGACGCTGCGACCTGATCCCTGAGAAACGGATACAGTGCCGTAAGCTCCGAACCGACCGGATTTCGCATCCTCGGAAAACGAAACCGTGCAATCGGCCCAATATGCACCGTCGAGCTCCTCGGAGAGAGGAACGCGAAGCCCGTCGGCACATGGCGCTGCAACCAACAACCCGACCCACAAGGCCGCCGCAACATGGAACACGAAGGGCAGCGAAGGCCTGACGGGGCCATCGTCGCGTATGGCGAATCCCTCCGCCGTCGATTCAGCAAGGCCGCGCAATCTGCCGAAATCCATGGGATCACACGGCTATCATGTCTGCCATCTGCTCGTATTTCTTCTCCCCGATGCCCGGCACCCGCATGATATCCTCAGGTGAAGCGAAGGGCCCGTTGGCTTCACGGTCGGCCACGATGCGCTGCGCCGTCGCCGGCCCAACCCCTGGCAGGACGTCAAGACCGGCAGCATCCGCTGTATTGATATTCACCTTCGACGGCGCGGAGGAAGCGCCCGCCGATGGGTTCTCTGGAAATGACCCCGCAGGACCCGCCCCCTTGCCCGCCTCTACCTCTTCGACGGTAGGGATATAGACCTGCTCGCCATCGGAGACGATCCGAGCAAGGTTCACGGCCTCGGAGCACGCTTGTGGACCCAATCCCCCGGCTGCATCCACGACGGCTTTGACGCGAGAGCCTTCAGGAACAGGATACACGCCGGGATTCACCACAGCGCCCGCGACATGCACAACGACAACGACGGGCTCTTCAACCCTAACGCCTTCCCCATGGCCGCCGTCATCATCATCCGAACCCATCGAATCGGAAACGGAAGCATCCGGCATCTCCATCCCGGCATCCGCATCCGCTTCAATCACGTCGATCGAACCGCCGAACACACCGGCGAAATGAAAGACGATGAACGCGAGCGCCGAAGCAAACACCAGCAGCGCCCCGTACACAACAGGTTTCGGCACCTCGCTCAAATGCGCCCTGACCAGCAGATTTCCAACATCGTCCTGAAAAGCCATGATGCCCTCCCGCAATGACACAAGCCGCATCCACTCCCAGATGCGGCATCATAGCTCAATGACCTTGATATTTCGCCTCGGCGTTCTTGCCGCAGAATCATCGATCCGCAGACCGAAAGCAAACATTGCGACAATCGAATCACCCCCGAAGCTCCAAGACAATGCAATCGGCATCACGGCAAAACCTTACCTATTCCCAATGCATCTTCCAAACCCGTCCAACGAAAAGAACCTGCCGAAGCAGGTTCTTTACCATGCGGTCATATACGATTGCCCGCCCTTCAGAAACAGCCTTCCTAACCGGCTACTGTTCCGTCACCTCGGAAAGACGGCTTTCGGAAGATTCAGCTTCACTGCCCTGCCCTTCCACGGGCTTGCCGGGACGGCGGGATGAGGGGCAACGGTAGTCATGCACCTCAACGGCGTCCATGATCTCATCGATCCACTGCGTGTAAGGCAAATCGGCTTCCACCTCTTCCACATCGCGAACCTTCGCGTGCGTCTCGGGGCTGCGCGGCATGAACAGCGTGCAGCAATCGGGCGCCGGGGTGTTGGAGATGTCGAACGTGCCCAGCTTCTGGGCGTCGGCAATGATTTCCACCTTGTCGCTGCCGACGAGCGGACGCAGCACCTGCATGCGCACAGCGGCGTTGGTCACAGCCAGGTTGTCAAGCGTCTGCGACGCCACCTGACCCAGGCTTTCACCCGTAACCAGGGCTTTCGCGCCTTCTTTGCGGGCGATGCGTTCGGCGATCTTCATCATGAGCCTGCGGTAGATGATGATGCGCAGGCGCGGCGGAACCTTGCCTGCAATCTCACGCTGGTAGTCGCCGAAGGGCACCACGTACACACGCGCGACGCAGCCTGTGCGCTCAAGCACATGGGCTATATCATCCACTAGATACTCGGACGTGGATGCCGTCTGCGGGCGGCCGGAGAAATGCACGCCAACGCACGTGGCGCCGCGACGCGCCATGCGCCACATGGCAACAGGCGAATCGATGCCGGAAGACATGAGGCAGACCACCTTGCCGGCAGTGCCCACGGGCAGACCTCCGATGCCGGGCAGGCTCAGCGCGTAGACATAGGAGCTTCCCTGCACCACTTCCACATGCACTTCCACATCAGGGTGCTTCATCTGCACGCGCTTATCAGGGAAGCGATCGCACAGGTACGCACCCACAAGCTGGTTGATTTCCATGGAATCGATGGGGAAATCCGTATGGTTGCGGCGTGCGACAACCTTCCATGTCTGGAAGGATTCGACATCGCTCAGGGCTGCATGCGCGGCCTCATTCATGACATCGATGTCACGCTCGCAGCGATACCCGCAGCTCACGCGGGCAACACCGGGGACGCCTACGATGCGCTGCGTGGCTTCATGGGCCTCTTCAAGCGTGGCGCCGCGGTCAAGGACCACCAGCACCCGGCCGGAAATTCGGCTCAGATGCTCAATGGGAAGGCCTTCGAGCAGCGCTTCCAGATTATGCAGCAGGCGCAACTCAAAAGAGGCACGATTGTGCCCCTTCAAGCCTATCTCATGGTAATGGACGAGACAGATACGCTGGAATGCCATGCGGCCTCGCCGACTAATGCTGGGAAACGTTGATGGTGGCGGGGTCATAGGAGACCTCACCGCGGGCGATCTCGGCGAAAGCCATGGAAAGGGGCTTTTTATCCGCCGCCTTCGCAATCTCAACAGCGCTGGACAGCTGGATGGCACGATCGCGCTGACCGCGCATCATGTCGTTGATATCGTGTGCGCGCTTCGACGCAAGAGCGCACAGCAGGAAGCGATCGTTGTCGGTTTCGTCAAGCAGTTCGTCGATCTTAGGTTCAATGATGCTCATAGGTGTCAATCCTCGTTCTGTTCAGCTTTGGATTCGATGAACGCCACCAATTCATCAGTGCATTCATCAAGGTTGTCATTCACAAGCTGTATATCATACTCCATCTTGTGCGAAAGCTCTATACGGGCATTTTCCATTCTTTTGGCAATGGAAGCCTCGTCTTCGGTCCCACGGCCGCGCAGGCGCCTTTCAAGCTCCTCAAGAGAAGGGGGCTCGATGAATATCAAATGCGCAGAAGGAACCTTGGCACGAACCTGGAAAGCACCCTGGACATCGATTTCAAGGATCACCTGACCGCCCGCAGCGATATGGTCCTCGACGATTTTGCGCGGCGTGCCGTAACGGGCGCTATGCACCTGCGCCCATTCCAGCAAACCATCGGTTTCGACAAGCTCATCGAAGCGAGCATCATCGACGAAGAAGTAGTGGACGCCATCCACTTCTCCTTCCCTGGGCTCCCGCGTGGTGACCGAAATGGAAAGCCAGGCATCGGAAACCCGCTCCATCATACGGCCGACAAGCGTCCC
>CAUWJA010000078.1:0-6809 GCA_963558905.1 uncultured Eggerthellaceae bacterium | reverse complement strand
GCGATCGGCCAGCACCAGGACGCCGGTATCGGTCGAAGACCTGATCAGTCGGCCTGCAGCCTGCTTGACCTCGATGACCGCCTGGGGGAGCGTATAGTGCGCCCAGGCCCTTTCATCGCGGACGGCGCGTTCGCATGACAAAGGATCGCTCGGCTTAGCGAAGGGCAGCTTCGGAATGACCACTCCCTTGAGCGTGGCGCCCGGAGCATCGAATCCCTCCCAGAAGCTCTTGAGGGCGAACAGGGAGAGATGCTCATCGGTCAGGAAATCATCGCGCAGACCCTTGGTCGAAACCCCCCACTTCTGGCACACCAAACGCAGATCGGCCGCCTTCAGCTGCGGATGCACCGCATCGAAGCATGCCTCCATCTCGCGGCGGTTCGTGAACAGCGTCAGCATGCTGCCATGCTGAGCCAGGTGCATGTCGACAAGCAGCTGCTGAAGTGCAGGCAGATAATCCTTATGGGAGGGTTCAGGGATGTCATCGATCACCAGAACGCGCATGTTGGAGTCGAAGTCGTAGCTCGATCCCAGCATGCGGTCATTGGCACGACTCGCTTCGCCTCTGTTGAGGCCGAGTGCGTTGTGGAAGGTGCCGAAGTCTTCTCCCACCGTTATGGTTGCGCTGGCGAACACCACGCTGTCGGTATTCTCGTACAGCGTCTGGTCCAGCACTTCGCCCACATCGACAGGAGCAGCGGTCAGCTCTTCGGCAACGCGGTCGGGTTTGCGCGAAAGCTTCGCGGAATAGACGAACCGGGGGTCCGCCTTCTCCAGGATGAGCTCGACGGATTGCAGCATCTCCTTGACCTCGATGACCACAGTTGCCGCTTCCCGCTGGCAATCCTCCATGCCCTTCTCGTCTTCCAGGAAGGCCACAAGCTCGCTGGCGTTGCGGACAAGGCGCTCACCCGCCTCACAGAACTGCGCGGCAAATCCGCGAAGCGCCTGGAATTCATCTGACGCCCGCACGTCGTCGTTGATCCACAGCTCGATGGTCTCGTAGTGGCGGTTCCCGGTCTCTTTATCGCATGCCATCAGATCCTTCATATGGTGGGCGAACTCCGTGGCGGCTTCCGCGAACACGGCGCCGGCCTCCTGCGATTTCTCCGTCATCGAATAGAACAGCGACGCGGCCTCGGTTTGCGCCTGTCCATCGAATGAGCTCTGGCGCTCGCACCGGATGAACACATTGCGCTTCGCATCCTGAGACGACAGCTTGTTGGCCAAGCGGACCATATCGATGGCCTCAAGATGAACGGCAAGGGCCCGGCGCGCCTCGGATTCGGCGCCATGGGCCTCATCCACAGTCCATAGCCTGATCGGCGGCAAAAGGCCGCCGTCAGCTGCAATGTCGCAGAACAGCAGCGAGTGGTTCGTCACCACGACGTCAGCGGATTCCGCACGCTTGCGCAGACCGTGCACGTAGCAGTACATCCCGTAGAACGGACATTTCCTGCGCATGCAATCCCTCGACGTCGTGGTGATGGCGTACCGGGGAACCGCACGGTAATCAAGTTTGAGGTCGTCTATGTCATCGTACTCCGTCTGCTCGACGAAGCTCAGCAGAGCTCCGATGCTGGGAGCCTGGCTGACTGGCTTGCCCGCAATCAGCGGCGATTTCGCCCCATCCTGCATGAGCCGGTTGATACGGTAGAGACACGGGTAGTGCGAAAAGCCCTTGAGCGGGACGTATGTCAGTCCGCGCCCGGTCGATGACCTCATTGCACCGTCGATGAGCGGGAGCTCCTTGTAGACGATCTGATCGAGAAGCGCGTTGGTTTTGGTTGCAACCCCTACGGGCACGTTGTTGCGTGCGGCGATGAGCGCCGCCGGCACCAGGTACGCCATGGATTTGCCCACGCCCGTCCCCGCCTCGACCACGAGATTCGTGGAAGTCGAGAACGCCCTCAGCACCTCTTCGGCCATCGCGACCTGCTCAGCACGGGGTTCGAATCCCTCATACAAGCTTCCGACCAAGCCTTGGGCCGTGAATGCGTCTTCGATCTCATCAGGTGTCGGGAACTCCAGAACCTTGGAAACCCGCCGATCCGCCGCAGGTCGGCTATTGGCAGGCGAGACGCCCGACGCATGCATGCCCTCGGATTCGATGATGCCGGCAGATGCCGAGGCGGACCGCTCGACGCCGCGCTCGGCCACCTTGCGCAACCGGGCGGCGCGGGTGGCTCGCAGGTTGAACGGATAACGGCGCTCTTCCAGAGACGGACCCTCGGGGTCCTCCGCCTCGATCAAAGCCTCTTGCAGATCGGCGATGCGCGAGAACACTTCGCCCGTGGGCCATTGCGCCGCATCGGTCAATCCCGCGATGCAGCGCACCAGATCGACAGGCATGTTCGCGATAGCCGAAAGTAGGATGCGGTACACAGCGCACAGCGCTTCCACATCGGCGTCGGCACGATGGGTGGAAATGGGCGCATCGAACGCGCGCACCAAATCGATCAGGCGGTGGGAACGCAAGCGGGGCAGCGCGATACGGGCAAGATCGAGGGAGTCAATCCACAGGTTCTCGGCCAGAGGGGCGCCTTCAGGATGACGGGTGGCGGTGAACGTCCGGTCGAACTCCGCGTTATGGGCGACAACAGCCGAATCCCCCACGAATTCCACCAGGCGGGTCAGTGCCTCTGCCGGGCTGGGCGCATCCGCCACGTCCTCGTCATGGATGTCAGTCAGACGTGCCACATCTTCAGGAATGGGATGGCCTGGATTCACGAAGGTCACGAACCACTCGGTGATCACACCGCATTCCATCCGGGCGGCGGCGATCTGGGTCAGCTCGTCGCTTTTGAATGAGAAGCCCGTGGTCTCAGTATCAAGGACCACCACGTTGCGGTCGAGGATGCCGAAATCAGCTTTGGCGGCGTAGTCGGCCAACGACGCATACCGCTCGCGTATGTCGAGCGGCGTTCCATCGATGACGTAGGCGTCCATCCGTGTCTTCTGCATATTCACCCAATCCGCGAGTTGTTGTAAGGTATGGAGCGTGTCCGCCGCTTCCGGCGCACGCAAAACCCTGCGCAGGCGCGCGGGCATGATTCAGAACAGACTATCACGAATGCCGCTTTGCCACAGATTCGCGGCAGAAAGACCACAGAGGTTCTCATGGCTTCAATCAATCCCGCCGACCTGTACTTCGGCTGCTATGCACGGTTCAACACCATCGACTCGAAATCCGGTGCCGCACTGGCCGGCCCCGATGTTGCCGTGGGCGACATCGGAGACATCGAATGGGAAACGGATGACGAAGGCCGTCAACGGGCCTGGCTGCGCAACCCCTACGGCGCGCGGATGGGATTCCTGGATGCCCACGCTTCCTACAAGCTTGCGGTCTATCACGCCAAAGAATGGACCATCCGCTACGTGCTGAGCTTTACCGCCTATACCGAGGACGACGAAGGGGGAAGCTACTGGGGGCAGGTTGCCATCATCGCATATCCGCCTCGCTACGCGGACCGATTCGAGCCGTTCGTCAAACGCTTCGCCCAGGTTGCAGGCGATGGGTCTCGGCCCGATCCCGACCTTCGCGCCGCCAGTCTCCAGCAGGTGCTCGATGACGCCGACTCCTGGAAACCGACCAACAAGGTGAAGATTCCCGGAGGATCGGGCGGAAAAACCGTCATTTTGAAAGACCACAGGACGGTGCACGACAAGGTGCTTGACAAAGGACGGTCGCGCAACATCGGGTGCTACATCATTTCGTGGGCATTCATTGCTTTGATTGTGGTGGGTTTCGCATGGCTCCTGCATTCCATGGGGCTCTTCTGATACACTGCCGCAAACGCCAAGCCTATCTGCAATTGGGGTGATGCCCCATGGGTTTGTTCTCTTCCGCTCGTAAAAAGCGCTCTATGATGGGCGGCTACGGATACTACGGCGGCTACCGCCACAGCTCTTCCTCTGGGCATCGCCATTACGATCCGCGCTACGCGCAACCCCGGCCTTCGAAGGGACAGACCCTGATCAATGCTGCGGGCTCCGCCATCGGCGGAGCTGCCGGTGCATGCCCGCAGTGCGGCGCAGCCGTTCCCGCCGGGGCGAAGTTCTGCATGCACTGCGGCAAGGAAATCGGCGGGGGCTTCTGCATGCATTGCGGGGCCGCCATACCGGCGGGCGCCAAATTCTGCATGGCCTGCGGCAAGCCGCGTGACTGAAGCCGAACGATACATAGGAGCGTCTATCGGACCCTGGCGGATTGAGCGAATTGTAGGATCCGGCGGATTCGGCACATGCTTTCTGGGTGTAAACGGATCCCGTCGTGCCGCTCTCAAACTCATCGATGGCAGCCGGATACTTCGAGACGAGGCCGCAACACTTGAAGAGGCGGCATGGCATGAGGCTGCAGCTCTGCAGCTTTGCGAGGGTGTTCCCAGCGTTCCCGTCCTGCTCGGAGTGGAAAGGCTGAGAACCGGCGAGCTGTTTCTGGTTGAAAGCCTTATGCCCGGAAACAGTCTGGCACATCTTGTCTTCAAAGCCCGACAGCGCTTTTCCTTGACTGAAATCGGAGCGGTCGGCCTGAAGCTCATCGACATCCTGGCGGCCGTCCACGCACGCGGCGTCATCCATTCCGATGTACGCATCGCAAATGTCCTGGTCGAATCCGCCGATGTTGCGCTCGTCGATTTCGGCATGCCGCTGTTCTTCGAAAGGATGCATGCCGCCGAAGCGTTTCAGACCGACGGTGTGCTCGATCGCGCAGGATTGGCTGAGGTTTTGATATTTCTGCTGTATTCGGATTGATCACGCGTCACGCGCAGACTCGGCATGCGCAGCCGCTGGTTTCATGAACTTGCTCTGACCGAAGACCAGAAACAGTTTCTATTTGATCTGTTCGACGACACCTGCCGGTTCACCGGATGGGAAGATGTCAGATCGCGGTTTTCGGCGGCGTTCCTACAGATGCATCGCACAGCATGGCCGACCAGAATGCTATCTGCAAAATCCCTGGTCAACTTCGAGAATCCCATCCGAGACGATGACCCCGCTGCAAGCACTGCCGCTGCAATCCTGCATCGCTCTTTCTTGCTTGAGCACGATGGTGCAGTCAGTTCTTCCGCGCCGCATTTCCCCATGAGACCCTCCCTTCCCATGGTTGAAAGCATACCCAATGCACACCTCTACCCCCATTACCCGAACGGGTAATGGGGTGTGGTATTTTCCATAGGTTATTTCGGAAGAGCGGCTGGGCTCAAAAAATCAAACCCACAGAACGGGGTGAGGATATGCCCCGTATTCGAAATGAAGCTGAACTATCCCAACATCGATTCTCGTACACGGACCGATTCCCGGTCTTATCGATACCTTATCCTGTGCGCCCGTTATCTTGAACCTTTGTTGATTCATCGCCGTCGGGGCAAGCAGTGCAGCTTCCACCCCTCGCACAAACCAATCAGGAGCTTGGCCCTCATATGAGGATACGTTCTCCATCCGCTTTGAACGCCGTGATTTCCCCTGATTCGCCCCTTTACCTAATGCGATTACCGAAACAAGCTTTTCATCAGGTAAAACACTGAATGCGTTCGGGATTTTCCTGTATGTGAGTGCCACCCAGCATGTGTTGAGGCCGATGCTCTGAGCCTCAAGAACTATTTTTTCACCATAGTATCCGCAACGTCTCTCCAGATCGGATGAACCCTTTCCAACCAGAGCCACATAGTTTTTCACACCACGGAACGTTCCGTAGTGAGCCATCAATCCGCCGAATGCATCTGGCTCGTCAATCACCAATTGAAATCGCAAGCCGCTTTCCCCATTGCACGAATCGATGCAAGTGCGCAACTTCGAAACATCATGCGATGACAGGGGCTCGTCGGTATATTGACGGACGCTATGCCGGCTTTTCATCGCCTCACTATAGAGACCGAACGATGTGCCTTCCATCAATCCTCAAGCGCAAGTTCAATCAGTTTTTCGCAAAGCTGCGGAAATTCCATTCCCGCCACACGGGCAGCATCCGGAACGAGCGAGGTTCCCGTCATGCCCGGAAGGGTATTCGTTTCAAGAATCCAGCATTGGCCATCGGCATCCAAAATCATATCGCTGCGAGACACGCCGCGGCACCCAAGAACACCATGGGCCGCAAGAGCTATGTCCTGAGCCTGTTGCGTTTGCTCCTGTGTCAAAGGAGCGGGACACAGATGTCGGCTTCCACCTGCGGCATACTTCGCATGATAGTTGTAGAACTCATCTTCCGTAGCAATGATTTGAATGACCGGAAGCGCATGCAGCTCCTCATTGCCCATCACCGCAACTGTCAACTCGGTGCCTTCGACGAAACCTTCCACCAATGCCTCATCATCGACAGCCAGGGAATCCTCTATCGCCTTGGGCAGGTCGGCGGCATCGCGCACGATGGACATTCCCAGCGAACTGCCTTCCGTAGCCGGCTTCACAACGCACGGCACACCCCCAACGAACTCAAGGATCTCAGATAAGTCCTGATCATCAAGGATGTCCTCCGAACCGATCGTTGTCGAAGGAGCAACCCGGAGACCTGCTGACTCATATATTTCCTTTGCGGTTGATTTGTTGATTGCAGAGGCGCTGGCCAAAATCCCCGAACCTGTATAAGGCAATCCGATGGTCTCCAGAAAACCCTGAATCGTTCCATCTTCACCTCCACGACCGTGCAGTGCCAGGAAGGCCACATCGAATTCGCCTTCAATCAAACGAACAAGATCATTTTTCTCCGCAGAATCAATCAGCTCCGCTTGAAAACCTTGAGCAACCAGCGCCTCAAAACACGATTTTCCAGAGTTAAGCGACACTTCGCGCTCGCCGCTGATTCCGCCATA
>CAUWJA010000077.1:0-6813 GCA_963558905.1 uncultured Eggerthellaceae bacterium | reverse complement strand
GCCCTGCTCGGCATCGCTTTGCGTGCGGCTAAGGAATCGACCAAAAACGTTTTCAGCAACGTCGCCGATGCAATAGGCACGATCGTCCATTGGATCATCAGCCTGGCGCCCTTCGGCATCATGGGCCTTGTGTACTCGGCGGTCTCCACCAACGGCCTGGAGATTTTCAGGGAATACGGCATGCTGCTGCTGGTTCTGGTCGGATGCATGCTGTTCATCGCATTCGTCACCAACCCCCTCATCGTATTCGCCTACATCCGCAAAAACCCCTTCCCGCTTGTCATCCGCTGCCTCAAAGACAGCGGCATCACGGCATTTTTCACCCGCAGCTCCGCCGCCAACATCCCGGTCAACATGGAGCTGTGCCGCAAGCTCAAGCTGGATAAGGACAACTACTCCGTTTCCATCCCGCTGGGCGCGACCATCAACATGGCCGGCGCAGCCGTCACCATCACCGTCATGGCAATGACGGCATGCCATACCGTCGGCGTCCCTGTCGACATCCCCACCGCCGTCATCCTGTCCGTGCTCGCCGCCATCTCCGCCTGCGGTGCATCCGGCGTTGCCGGCGGCTCGCTGCTGCTGATTCCTCTTGCCTGCTCGCTGTTCGGCCTCGATACCGACATCGCCATGCAGATGGTTGCAATCGGCTTCATCATCGGCGTCATCCAGGATTCCTGCGAAACCGCGCTGAATTCCTCCTCCGACGTCCTGCTGACCGCTACGGCCGAATACCACAAGCGCCGCAAGATGGGCCAGGACATCGATTTCTCCGAATGGGAGAAATAGGAATCGCGAACAGCCTTCTTGGAGGAACCCCGCTCACGCAGCGGGGTTCTTTTTTTTCGGCGGGCATCCCCGCTTAAGCGCCCGGAAATCCCGCCGCCCTGCCGTTCACCGTCAATTTTTACCATGGTTAACTTTTTTCAGAAGGCCGCTGCACCTTGCTTCGTCTATATGTTATAAATTCAGTATCAAATAAACCACCCGGAACGGGACCGGTGAAGAGGACGCACATCACGGTTGAAGAGCATATCGGAATCGCACGCACAGACCCAAGACAGCACATCGACCTCGGATACATCTCCCATTCCAGATCGCGAAAGGATCGCACCTATGTCTCTGATCAATAAGGAAATCGCCGACTTCTCCGCCCAGGCATACGTCAACGGCGAATTCAAGACCGTCACCAAAGAGGATCTGCTGGGCTCATGGAACGTCCTGTTCTTCTACCCCGCCGACTTCACCTTCGTCTGCCCCACCGAGCTTGAGGACCTTCAGAACACATACGGGCAGTTCCGTGAAGCCGGTTGCGAAATCTACTCCGTCTCCACCGACACGCACTTCACCCACAAGGCCTGGCACGACTCTTCCGAGCGCATCTCCAAGATCACCTACCCCATGCTTGCAGACCCCACCCACGCCCTGTCCCGCGACTTCGGCGTGCTCATCGAAGCCGATGGTCTGGCCGAGCGCGGCACCTTCGTCCTCAATCCCGAGGGCAAAGTAGTGCTCTACGAAGTCAATGCCGGCAATATCGGCCGCAATGCCGAAGAGCTGCTGCGCCGTGTCCGTGCCGCGCAGTTCGTTGCCGAGCATGGCGATGAGGTCTGCCCCGCCAAGTGGCAGCCCGGCGCCGAAACGCTCAAGCCCAGCCTCGATCTGGTCGGTGCTCTGTAGGCCCTGATTGAACCGATCCGGCGCCAAAAGGATGTCTCCCCTGATGGCGCAAACCAATACGTGCACTTTGAAAGCCGCCGCTCTCCCCGCTGGCGGCTTTCGCCTGCAAAGGCACCGTTTTCCACCACCTGAACACATCACGGCCGATTGAGGCCAGCAAAGGAGCAACCATGGATATGAAACGATTCTACGATGCCATCATCATCGGCGGCGGGCCGGCGGGATTGACATCCGCCATCTACCTTGCCCGCGCCCGCTACCGCGTCCTCGTTCTGGAAAAGGACCGTTTCGGCGGACAGATCGCCACCACCGAGGAGGTGGTCAACTATCCCGGCGTTGCGGTCTCCACAGGCGCCGCGCTTGCCCAGACCATGCGCGACCAGGCGGAATCCTTCGGCGCGGAGTTCATGCTGGCCGAAGCCACTGGACTGGATGTCTCAGGCGACATCAAAACCGTGCACACCCCGCACGGAGACCTCCATGCTTTCGGCGTCCTGCTGGCAACCGGCGCGCATCCCAGCTTGGCCGGATTCATCGGGGAGGAACGGTTCCGCGGGCACGGCGTGGCCTATTGCGCCACCTGCGATGGCGAATTCTTCACCGGCAAACAGGTGTTTGTCGTGGGAGGCGGCTACACTGCCGCCGAGGAGAGCGTCTTTCTGGCGAAGTATGCCAGCCATGTGACCATCCTGATGCGATCCGACGATTTCACCTGCGCGGCGGCTGCGGCCGAAGGCGCGCTCTCCCATCCGAAGATCTCCATCGTCCGCAACGTCGTCGTCGAAGAGGTTGCCGGCGATACCGCACCCACCTATCTGCGCTATCGGGACAAGGTCACAGGCAAGGTGACCGAATACCGAAGCGCCCCCGATGATTCCTTCGGCGTGTTCGTCATGGTCGGATTCTCGCCCGCCACAAGCCTGCTCGAAGGAATCTCCGAGGTTGATGAACGGGGATTCGCCGTCGTCGACCGCAGGCAGCGCACGCAGGTTGCAGGCCTGTATGCCGCCGGCGACGTATGCAAGAAAAGCCTGCGCCAGGTTGTCACCGCAACAGGAGAAGGAGCGCTTGCCGCTACCGAACTCGAACACTACGCTGCAGCCATGCAGGAGAAAACCGGACTCATCCCCGAGATTCCCAGCGACGCTCACGACGGTGCCGCACGCGATGGCGCGGTCGGTTCCGCGCATCCCGCCGCACATGGCGCTCACGGCACCGCTGATGCCGACAGCACTGCATCGCTGCGCTTCCTTGAGCCCGGCTTCCTTCCTCAACTCGAAGCGGTATTCGCCCGCATGCAGCGTCCGCTCATCTTGGAACTTCATCTTGACGATCGGCCGGTTTCAGCAGAATTGCGGGGTTGGATGGAAGAGCTCGCCTCGCTGACCGACAAGCTCACCGTTCGGATCGCCGACCAAAGCGATGGAGACATGGCACCGTATGTCGGCATCCTCTTCGATGATGGGACCGATACCGGGCTTGGATTCCATGGCGTTCCCGGAGGCCATGAGTTCACCGGGTTCATCTTGGGACTTTACAACGCCGCCGGTCCAGGGCAGCCGCTTGATGAGGAATCGCGAAACGCCATTGCGCGCATCGCCGATCCCGCACGTATCGATATAGCCGTCTCGCTTTCTTGCACGAACTGCCCCGATACGGTGCTTGCCGCCCAGCGCATCGCATCGCTGAATCCGCATGTCAGCGCACATGTCTACGATATCGCGCACTTCCCCGCGCTCAAAGACCGCTTCAATATCATGAGCGTGCCGTGCATCATCATCAATGACGGCGAGACGGTGGCATTCGGACGCAAGAACCTGTCTCAGATGATCCAATTGGCGCAATAGCAGGTATCGCCCAGGGACGCCGGAGTTTCCCATCAGCAAGACACCGAGGCCTCTCAGCGTCACGTCCGCCTGGCAGACGAAACGGGACCGCATATGCGGTCCCGTTTTTCCTTCAATCGCATGCCGAATCGGATGCGGCAGAGCCAAGGCGAAGGCCCGGTCTATTCGTCGTCCGACTCCTCGGCCTCCTTGGAGGTCTCGCCGAAGCCCAGATCCCCCAGACCGCCGAGCAGGGCATCGAGCTCGCTCAGGTCGCGATGGTAGCTGCGGGGCGGCAAAGCCTCGCCGAGCATCTCCTCGCCTTCGGTGTTGAAGGTGGCAGGCGCATCGCCGCCGATGAGAATGGTGTCATCGGGGCTGAAGACCATATCCAGCAGCTGGCTCATGTCGTCGTTGGAAGCCGTCAGATCATCCTCGAGCAGATAGCTCAGATTATGCTCTTCAAGGCCGGCTTTGAGTTCCTCGAGCGCCTTCGTACCGATACCTTCGATGCGCATGAGCTCATCTTCGGTATAGCCGAGCAGGTCGTTGACGGTCTCGATGCCCGCTTCGCTGAACTTGTTGGCCCAACGCTGGGAAACGCCAAGGTCGTCATAGAGGTACAGGCGCGCGTCCTCGTCAGAGAGACGCTGCACATGGCCGCCACGGTAGCTGTTGGAGGCGAAGTAGCTGGAATAGCCGCTGGGATACGCGTCGTCAAGCGACCAATCCTGGGGCTGAGGCAGCATCTCCTCGATCTTGCGCAGCTCAGCAGGCGCATAGTCAGGCAGCTGCTCGTTGCCGGACTGCTTCACGGACTGGCCCTTGTAGGTCAGGCCCACATTGTGGTAGCGGGCCAAACCGGTGCCTGCCGGGATGGGCTTGCCGATGATGACGTTCTCCTTCAGGCCGCTGAGCACGTCGGTCTTGCCCTCGATGGCAGCGTCCGTGAGAACCTTGGTGGTCTCCTGGAACGATGCTGCGGACAGGAACGAATCCGTGGCAAGCGATGCCTTGGTGATGCCGAGCAGCAGAGGCTGGCCCACGGGAGGCTGCTTGCCTTCGGCGATGAGCTCGTTGGCAACCTTCTCGAACACGTGGCGGTTGACCTGGCGGCCGGGCAGCAGGTCGGAATCGCCGGCGTCCAGCACGACCACCTTGCGCAGCATCTGGCGCGCGATGATCTCGATGTGCTTGTCGTTGATGTCTACGCCCTGGGAGACGTAGACGTCCTGGACCTGGGCCACGATGTAGCGCAGCGTGGTGTTGGGGTCGGTCAGACGCAGCAGGTCATGCGGGTTGATGGAACCCTTGGTGAGCTGCTGGCCCACAGTGACTTCGCATCCATCGACAACGCCGGGCATCATGAGGGCACGGGCCGAAACCACGTACTCACGGTAGTTGCCATCCTGGTCGTGGATGGTGAGCGTCTTGCTGGTCTTGTCACCGGAAATCTGCAGCGTGCCGGCGATCTCGGCGAGGACGGCAACGCCCTTGGGCTTGCGCGCCTCGAAAAGCTCGGTGACACGGGGCAGACCATGGGTGATGTCCTCACCTGCAACGCCGCCGGCGTGGAACGTACGCATCGTAAGCTGCGTGCCGGGCTCGCCGATGGACTGGGCGGCGATGATGCCGACCGCGGTGCCGATGTTGACGGGACGGCCGGTAGCAAGGTCCCAACCGTAGCACTTCTGGCAGACGCCCTGCTCGGCATGGCAGGTCATGACGGTGCGGATCAGCACCTCGGTCACGCCGGCAGCCTCGATGGAACGCAGGTCGTCCATGCTGGTGATGTATTCGCCGGCACGCACGTTGCCCGCATCCTCAAGCATGCAACGGCCGATCAGGTTGTCGTCGAGCTCGCCCTTCTCGTTGTAAATCGGGTAAGGAACGCCCTCGGTGGTGCCGCAATCGATCTCACGGACGATGACATCCTGCGCAACGTCGACCAGACGACGGGTCAGGTAACCCGAGTCAGCGGTACGCAGTGCGGTGTCGGTCAGACCCTTGCGGGCGCCGTGCGTGGAGATGAAGTACTCCAGAACGGACAGGCCCTCGCGGAAGTTCGCCTTGATGGGACGGTCGATGATCTCGCCCTTCGGGTCGGACATAAGACCGCGCATACCTGCCAACTGGCGGATCTGCTTGATGTTGCCTCGAGCACCGGAGAACGCCATCATGTAGATGGGGTTGAAGCGGTCGAAGTTGGCGGCCATGGCCTCGCCGACTGCCTCGTTCGCCTCGTTCCACACATCGACGACCTGCTTGTGGCGCTCTTCGCGCTTCATCAGGCCCATCTCGTAGTCGGCATCGATGGCTTCGATCTTCTTGTCAGCCTCGGCCAGGATCTCAGCCTTGGTGGGCGGGATGGTGGCGTCGTAGACGGAAACCGTAACGCCTGCACGGGTGGCATAGTGGAAACCGGCATCCTTCAGACCGTCCAGGATAGGCGGCACCTTGGAGAGGCTGTAGCGGTTGCACACGTCCTCGACCAGGCGGCTGATTTCCTTCTTATTCATTTCGTAGTTGAGGAACTCGTAGTCCTCGGGCAGCACGCGGTTGAACGTGATGCGGCCAACGGTGGTCTCGACGAGTTCTCCCTGCTTGCACTCTTCGATCTTGCCGAAGCCGGTTGCAACCTTGGTGTCCTTGGCAAGGCGGACCTTGATCTTGGCCTGCAGGTCAAGATCGGCGCGGGCGTCGTAGGCGTTCATGGCATCGTCGAAGTCGATGAACACACGGCCCTCACCGGGGAAGCCGTCGCGAGCAGCGGTCAGGTAGTACAGACCGATGATCATATCCTGCGTAGGCACGGTCAGAGGACGGCCATGGGCAGGGCTCTTGATGTTGTTGGAAGACAGCATGAGAACGCGGGCCTCAGCCTGAGCCTCATTGCCCAGCGGCACATGCACAGCCATCTGGTCGCCGTCGAAGTCGGCGTTGAACGCGGTGCAGACCAGCGGATGCAGCTTGATGGCCTTGCCCTCGACCAGCACCGGCTCGAAAGCCTGGATGCCCAGACGATGCAGGGTGGGTGCGCGGTTGAGGAGCACGGGATGCTCGGTGATGACTTCTTCCAGGACGTCCCACACGTAGCTGGCGCCACGGTCCACGGCACGCTTGGCAGCCTTGATGTTGGCGGCGTATTCGAGCTCGACCAGGCGCTTCATGACGAAGGGCTTGAACAGCTCCAGAGCCATCTGGCTGGGCAGACCGCACTGGTGCAGCTTGAGCTGCGGGCCGACGACGATTACGGAACGGCCGGAGTAGTCGACGCGCTTGCCGAGCAGGTTCTGGCGGAAGCGGC
>CAUWJA010000076.1:0-6835 GCA_963558905.1 uncultured Eggerthellaceae bacterium | reverse complement strand
TAGCCCATGCTTCATTGGCCTCCGTCGATCATCCGAGCCTTTGGGTGCCGACTGCGGTCTGATCCCAGATAGCCCGCAGAGGAAGATCGGGATTTGCTTTATGACCGCAACCACGTCCCCATTCACGGCGAAGCCCATCGATATGGGCGTGCGGATGCTGGCGCTGCAGTGCCCGGGCAAACCTTCGGGATGTTCTGCGCGAGTTCGACTGGTTGGACGGGCTTGGCATGAGATGGCCGGCGCCTGATCGGTGAATGGTGGACGATTTCGCCGGATTTATGTGCTCGGGGCGCTGCTTCGTATCGATTGGCTCCGAAAAAGTGCGGAAATCGGGTAATCGGTCATTTTAAAAAGTGCGGAAATCCGGCGGTGACACATGTTCAAGCGAAAAATCTACAGTGATCTGCTGAATTGGAAGAATGCTTCAAACGGGAAAACGGCGCTGCGTATCGAGGGCGCGCGCCTCTTGTGATCTTCGACGAGGTTCAGCTTTGCCCCAAAGCCAGGCAGGCGATTAAGCATCTCGTGAAAGATGGCCGCTATGATTATCTGGATGAGGAGTTCAGATGGGCCTGCGGGGATGAGGCTACGATTCCGCTGCTCGAGGCGTCATTCAACGGGTGCGCTCTCTGCTTTTCGACGCGATTCCCGTACAGCTTGGAAAGAAGGCGTCCCGTTATCAGGTTTCCAGCGTCTTGGCGAACCGTCAGGCGTCCGACATCCTTGAGAAGATCGCGGAACTCACTGCATCGAAGTCGGTATTGGCGGCCTATCATGCCAGCGATCCCCATGTGGGCATGTCTTCAAGCATTGACCTCGAAAAATTCAAGCTTTATATAGCCGATGCGGTCATTTTCCAGCCGTTGGCGAAAAGGCCATCAACCCACTGCTTTTGGACGGTGGGCGCTTGCTTGGCGGCATTCCTGTCTCGCCCTAGCGCAGAACGCGCTCGGGCCGGCGTGCGACCGATGCCTGTCGATGATTATTCCCATCTAAGACTATTGCCATTTGAGAATAAACCAAACTATACTTGCAACAGGATAGTGCAGGGGTAGGGCCCGTTTCACTGCGCGGTCCCGAACATTTGGAAGGGGTATCCATGTTCAAGATGGGGAGAATCACCAGACGCGTTTTCGCTGCGGGTTGCGTTACCGCATTGTGCGCACTTGCCGCCTGCGGCATTGCTACGGGATGCACGTCTTCGCCTGCGGCCGACGACTCCGCCAAGGAGCCCGCAGCTGAGCAGCCTGCTGCCAAGCCGCTCGAAGGCAAGGTCATCAAAGTCTACTGCGGCGCCGGCATGACCGATCCGTTCCAGGAGATCGCCGATGCCTTCACGGCTGAAACCGGCTGCGAAGTCGAGGTCACCTACGCGAACGCGGCGCAGATCCAGACCCAGATCAACACCACTCAGGAGGGCGACTTCTTCATCGCCGGTTCCGCTGAAGAGCTCAAGCCCGTCTCTGAGAGCGTGGCGTCCAGCACTGATCTGGTCAAGCATATTCCCGTGCTGATCGTTGCTGCCGGTAACCCGCAGGGCATTGCCGGTCTTGCCGATCTTGCTTCCGCAGAGCGCGTGCTGGTGGGCGATCCCGAGTCCACGCCCATCGGCAAAATCGCGAAGAAGGCTCTGACCGATGCCGGTTTGTGGGAGCAGCTGTCCGCATCCGGCGCCATCACCACCACGACCACGGCTCCGCAGATTGCCGCGGCCCTTGCCAACGGCGAAGGCGATGCCGGCATCGTGTGGAAGGAGAATGTGAAGGGCGACGGCGCTGAAATCGTCGCAACGTCGGACTTGGATGCCCTGGTCAAGACCGTTCCCGCCGCAAGGCTTTCGTTCTCCGCCGACGCCCAGGCCGCTGATGCATTCAGCGAATTCCTGCAGACCGACACCGCGTGGGAGATCTGGGCGGATTACGGCTATGAGTGGGTCTAGCCTTGCTCAGCCGCAATCCCGATCCGCTCAAGCATAGCGGTCGCAGAAGGGATGTCTTCTCCGTCGCCACGGTGGCGGTCGCAACGATGGCGCTGTTGTTCATCGGCAGCGCCATCTTCGCCATCGTGATCGGCGGCATCGCGCATTTCGAAGAAGCCGTGACCTCGGAGGAGGTTCTGTTCTCGCTGCGCATGAGCGTGGTCACCTCCACCGTTTCCACTGTGCTGTGCCTGCTTTTGGCGCTGCCCACCGCGTATGCGCTCTCTCATGTGCGCATGCCGTTCAAGCGCGTGGCCGAGGTGCTCATGGAGCTCACGCTGTCGCTGCCCTACATTCTGCTGGGCTTCGCGCTGCTGCTGATCTTCTCGTCTCCGTTCGGCAAGGCGCTGCGCGACTGCGGCTTCGCGGTGGTCTTCGAGCCCACGGGCATCGTCTTCGCCCAGCTCATCGTGAACCTGCCGTTTGCCATCAGGATGATCCGCACGGCGTTTTCGGACGTGAGCCCCCGCATGGAGTTCGTGGCGAAGACGCTGGGCGCCATGCCGGGCGATGTGTTCCGCACGGTCATTCTGCCGCAGTGCCGCAATTCGATCATCTCCACGTTCGTGCTCACATGGGCGCGCGGCATGGGGGAGTTCGGCGCGACGCTGATGCTGGTCGGCGTGACGCGCATGAAGACCGAGACGCTGCCCGGCAGCATCTACTTGAGCATCTCCACCGGCAACAACGATATAGCCATGGCCACGGCCATGATCATGCTCCTGCTTTCTGCAGCCACGCTTGTGGTGGCGAATGTCTTGAACCGTCCTGTTGCCGCGACGCGCATGGGCGGTCGGGCATCGGCGGCACGCGGCTGCGGACCCGCTGGTCGCGGATGCGCTGCGATTGCCGGCACGGCGGAGCGCATCGGGTGCGTGCTGGAGCCCGTCCGCCGCGCCTTGGAGCCTGTGCGGCGATTGGCCGGGCGTTGTGCGGCGTGGCTGCATCCGCGCATCTCCACCGGAGCGCAGGCCGGCAGCGTGAGCGTTCAGGCACTCGAGGTTTCGCGCGGCAGCTTCTGCCTGCGCGTCGATGACCTGGAGATACGGCCGCGCGAGGTTTTCGCCATCCTGGGATCAACCGGTTCCGGCAAGACGGTGCTCATGGAGTCCATCGCCGGCGCGTTCGAATTTGCCGGCGGGAGTATCCTGCTTGATGGGAAGGACGTGGCCGAGCTGCCCGTGCAGCAGCGCCATCTGGGCATCGTGTACCAGGATTACGCGCTGTTCCCCCATATGACCGTGTTCGACAACGTTGCCTACGGGCTGCGGATGCACGGGTTTGCGGCCGATGAGATTCAAGAGCGCGTAAACGAGATGCTGGCCATGTTCGGCATCGGGCACATTGCCGACCGGTATCCCGGCGTCATCAGCGGCGGGGAATCGCAGCGCGTGGCCCTTGCGCGCGCGTTGGTGCTGCGGCCCGGCATCATGCTGCTCGATGAACCGTTCTCGGCGCTCGATCCCGCGACCAAGCGCCGTATGTACGAGACGTTTCGACGCGTGCATGAACGCTTCGACTGTACTATCGTTTTGGTAACGCATGATTTCAACGAGGCCCAGACGCTTGCCGACCGCGTCGGGATCGTGCTCGATGGGCGGCTTCGCGCCGTGCGCTGCGCGGATGAGCTGTTCGGCGAGCCCATTGAGCCCGATGTCAGATATTTTCTCGGTATTGACCAGGCGGGATGTCCCGCCGTCGAATGAGGAGGATAGATATGCAAACGACCATCACCGACACCCGGATCGACCAGCTCATCACCGAAGACGTCCCGTACATGGATTTGACGTCGCATGTGCTGGGGCTGACCGACCAGCCCGGCGAAATGGAGTATTTCACGCGCGAGGTGTGCGTGCTTGCCGGCGTGGAGACCGTAGAGCGCATTGCTGCGAAGCTGGGATGCGCGGTGGAGAGCGCGTTGCCGTCCGGGTCGCGTCTTGAGCCCGGCCAGGTGTTCATGACCGTGCGCGGCACCGCTTCGCAGCTGCACCGCATGTGGAAGGTGTGCCTGAATGTGTTCGACCACTTCTCGGCGATTGCGACCAAGACGCGCACCATGGTGGATGCCGTGCATGCGGTCAACCCCGCCTGCGAGATCCTGACCACGCGCAAGAGCACGCCGGGCGTGAAGGACCTGACGGTCGATGCGTGCCTTACGGGCGGCGCGTTCCCGCATCGATTGGGCTTGTCCGAGACCGTGCTGGTGTTCGAGCACCATCTCACGTTTTTGGGTGGGTTTGAGAAATTCGTCGAGCAGCTGCCGGTCATCCGTCCGCGTTGCGTTGAAAAGAAGCTGTTTGTCGAAGTGGATGCTGAGCGGGCCCTTGCCCTGGCGCGCGTGAATGCGGAAAGCGCCCGTGTGTGCGCCGAATCCGGCGGTGCTGTGGCGTGGGCCGGCGTTGATGGCGTGCAGGTCGACAAGATGCCGGCCGATAAGTTGGGCGACCTGGTCAAAGAGCTGCGCGCGCTTGATCCGCGCCTGTGCATCATCGCCGCGGGCGGCGTGAATGTGGAAACCTGCGCGGCGTACGCGGCCACCGGCGTCAACGGCATTGCCACCACGGCTCCCTATACCGCCAAGCCCATCGACATGAGTGTGCGCATGCGCACTCTGTAGCCCGCCTGCTGCGGGTTTCCCGCTGTGGCGCGCCTGCTATGGCGCGTCCGCTATGGTGCGCCCGCCGGCGGGTGTTTGCGGCGCGGACCGGGGTTGCGGTCCGCGCCTGCGTGCTTTCCGGGGCCGGCTGGGCCGGAGCCGCCTGCCGCTTGGGCCGGCCGAGCCGGAGCCGCCTGCCGCTTGGCGCGATCAGCCCAGTGCGCGCTCCAGCTGGCAGTCGAACGGCTCCTGCTCCACATGGGCGGCGCTGTATTCTTCGGCTTCGATGCATCCCATCGCGCGGTAGAAATCCTGCGTTTCGACTGCCGAATGCGACGAGATATAGAGTTTTTCGCCTCCGTTCGCAGCGGCGAATTCGCAGGCCGCCTTGAACAATGCGCGGCCGATGCCATGGCGCCGCGCATCCTGGCTGACATGCAGGCTCGTAAGGTCGCGGTACTGGCTGCGGCTGCCCAGGGCCTCGCCTTCCACTGAAGCGAATCCTTTGAGCCCATCGTCCGAAAACGCGCCCAGAACCAGGCCGTTGCCGGCAACCGTGTTGCGCAGGCACGTGCAGAGGAATTCGTAATCCGCGGGAGTCCAGTCGTCCACGAACGGGTCGTCTTCGATGACCCATGCACCGTTGCGTTTGCGCCAGACCTTCGTCACGTTCTGCGTGCGGACGAACGATCCGAACAGCGCAGGGGTCAGCTCCTCGGCGGAAAGCGTCCGATAGACGATGCGGCCCGCACTGGGCAGGTCGGCGGTTCGGGTTCCGGATGGGCGGTCGGGCGCAGATCCGGCGTCGGGCGCGGCGGCTTCGGCATCGGTCGCGGCGGCTTCGGCGTTGTGGATATGTTCGGGCATCGGGCTCTCCTGGTCGGGTCGGTGGGCGTTTTCGCGTCGGGCATGATTATAGACGGCCACAGGATCACGCACCGCCGGCCGCGGCATTTGCGGGCATACGTTGCGGTTCTGTCAGGTTCCAGGTCGGGTTTCGCTATGGTTTGCTTGGAGAATCCGGGCAGAACGCCGAGGTAAAACGGCAAGGTCGCAATGGTATGGTGGCGCAATGGATATCGTGCTGACACATCAAACGGCGCTTGCCTTCTGGAGGAGCCCCCATGCTTCGGCCGCGGTGCGCCTCAGGCGGGCGGGAACCTCGCCGCTGATCCCTCAGACGATGACGCGATTCGATGTCGGCGCGGTGCATCGCTTGGTTTCGTCTTCCGATCCCGTGCACGTACTCGTATCGGATAGGGGCGGACGGCATCGACGTGCGGGCGTGACGGCGCATCTTTGCGGATGCCGGCTTTCCGCCTCCGCCCTGTTCTCCATCGACATCCCTTCGCTTGGGGAAATAGGCGTAGTGTCGCCAGAGGTATGCATCGGGCAGATGGCTCGACGGCTTTCGTTCGAAGAGGCTCTCATGCTCGCATTCGAGCTATGCGGAACCTACCGGCGATCGGCCGTGCAGGCCGGTCAGCACGGCGGCGGTCCTGGCTTCGTTACCGACTACGCGTCTTTCCCTGTTACGTCGGCCGCACGATTGCGGCGCGCCTCGAAAGAGCTCCCCGCATCGGTTTTCGCGCGTCGGGCCCAGTCGATCCTGCCTTATGTGCTCGACGGGTCCCGATCTCCTGTTGAGAGCATGCTGGCCGCTTTGCTGACCTTGCCGACCGCTCGGGGAGGCTATGCGCTCCCTGCGCCTGAGCTGAACCCCAGAATCGAGCGCAAGGGAAATCCCGGGATCGAGCTCGAAGGGAGTCCTTGGCGCGGATTCGAGGGTGCGGATGCGGCTCATCCGAGGCGCGGCGGGTATTTCTGCGATCTGTGCTGGCTTGACAGGAAAGTGGCGGTTGAATACGACAGCAATCAGGAACATACCGGTCCGAATCGGATTACCAGGGATGCGATCAGGTACAACGATTTGAGGGCTTTGGGGTTCCAGGTGCTGGTTGCGACGTGGGGGCAGCTCCGGTCGATCGATGAGTGCGACAGGTTAGCGGGTTCGATCGCGCGGGCGCTTGGAGTTCGCGTCCGGATACGGATGGGCGACTACCGCTGCAGGCAGCTTGCTTTGCGCCGGTCGCTGGGATTGCCCGCTGATTAGGATCTTCAGGCCTCAGGCGAAGCCCGCGGCGGCGCCATTGCCGCGGGTGCGCGACGCTGCCATGTACGGGAGAATGGCGTTTTTGGTCAAACAGGGAGTGCGGCAGCCAGACTGGACCGTCTTCACGCTGCGTAACCGATCCGCTTTC
>CAUWJA010000075.1:0-6851 GCA_963558905.1 uncultured Eggerthellaceae bacterium | reverse complement strand
GCGTCGGGCATCGAGGCCAGGCGCCTCGCAAGGTCCATCGTGCACGCCTCAAGCTCCTCAGACGGGCACACGCGGTTCGCGATGCCCATGCCGAACAAGTCGCGACCGGAGATGCGCTCGCCCAAGAACAGAATCTCCTTGGCACGCTGCTGGCCGACAAGCTCGGGCAGAAACTTCACCATGCCGAGCTCGGGCGCAATTCCGATCTGGCAGAATGCCGGAACGATGACTGCCGTCTCGGAAATGCAGACCAAGTCACTGGCCAGGATGAACGCGAAACCTCCGCCGACGGCATAGCCGTCCACCATGGCGATGACGGGCTTTGCGCACGTGCGCAACGTCGTCAGTGCCTTCACGTAATGCCGATAGGTCTTGCGGGCGTTTTCCGGAGTGTTGTCCTCCGGAGAGCTCTGGCTCAGATCGCCGCCGCTGGTGAAGTTGTCGCCTTCTCCGCGCAGCACAACCACGCGCACATCGTCGTCACGGTCGGCTTCCTCCAGGCATTCGACCAGAAGGTCCATCATGCGGGCGTTGATGGCGTTTTTCTTCTTCGGCTGGTTGAAGGAGATGACGGCGATGCCGCCATCCGCCTTCTGCATGTACACCACGTCGTGTTCCATAGCGCTTCTTTCCCTTCTCGGCACTTTGCTAGAGCGCGCACGCAGTGCGGTAGCCGGCCTTGGTGGCGTCGGCGATACGATGCGGATCGTTTGCATCGCCGATGAGATAGACCTCTTTGACGCAATCCTTGACGGCATCGGCAAGACCCGGATTCGGCTTGAAGCCCAGCGTCACAGCGACGGTCTTCGCCGGGATGAAGAGCTCCTTGGTGTTGCCTTCGGCGTCGGACTGCACGGCCTTGACGCCTTCTTCGGTGATCTCGGTCACGCGGGTCAAGGGATACATCTCGATGTTTTCAGCTTTCTTGAAGCCGTTGATCAGGCCGAAGCGGTCGGAGCCGCCGACATCCCAGCCGATCTTCTTGCGCTCTTCGATGATGGCGGTCGTGCGGCCGGTCTCGCGGCACAGCTCGCCGAATTCGCAGCCGGGCAGGCCGCCGCCGATGATGGCCACGGTGCGGGAGATGGGCCAGCTGAGCTTGCCGGTCACCATGCGTGCGAACGACGGGGTGTAGTAGAAGCGCAGGAACGTCGTTGCGCCCCACCACATGAAGTTGTTGAACGCACCTTTCGAAGCAGGCTTCTGGCCGTTGAGCATTTCGAGGAACGCATGCGACTGCACGACGTTCTTGCCATCTGCGCCGGGCACATCGAGGCTGATCACGTCGCCGCCGATTGCGATGATGGCCGCATCGGGGTTGACGGATTTGACCAGATCGGGGGTGACGGGAGTCTTCAGATGCACGGTGATGGCAGGATGGCTCTTCACCATCTGGATCAAATGGTTCAGGTAGCGCTCGTGGTAGGGGCTGAAGATGGAAGACATCTTCACGCAGCCGCCCAGACGCGGGCCGGCCTCATAGAGCTCAACCTCGTGGCCGCGCTCGACGGCGGCGACGGCGGCGTTGATGCCTGCGGGGCCGGCGCCCACGACCATGACCTTCTTCTTGGTCTGCGCGGGAGGATACGCCTCATGGTCGAGCTCTTCGCCCAGACGGGGGTTCACACCGCAGTAGTTGAGCGGCTTGCCCTGGCTGACGACGTCATCGAGGCAACGGCAGCACACGATGCACTTGTTCATGTCTTCGGTGCGGTCTTCCATGACCTTGCGGGGCAGCGCAGGGTCGGCGATGCTGTAGCGCAAACCGGCGACGACATCGATCTTCCCGGCCTGCAGCGCCTGCTCCATGATGGTGGGGTCGGTGTTGCGGTAACCCTGGGCGACAGGCTTTTTCGCCACGGTCTTGATCTTCTCGGAGATCCACGTCCAGTGGCAATCCTCGATCACCTTGGTGGTCAAAGGAACGCTGGTCTCGTGCCAGCCGACTGCCAGGTCATGCAAGTCGCAGCCCGCCTCTTCCAGCATGGGCGCGATCTGAAGCGCCTCTTCCATGGACAGGCCTTCGCCTGCAGGGCTCTTGATGAAGTCGACCGGGGACCAGCGCACCACAATGGGGAAATCGGGGCCAACGGCCTCGCGCACGCCGCGGATGACTTCAAGCGTGAGCTTCACGCGATTCTCAAGGCTGCCGCCGTATTCGTCGGTGCGGTTGTTGGTCGCCTTCGCCATGAAACGGCTCATGATGCCGCCAACGCCGGCCATGACCTCGACGGCGTCGAAGCCGGCTGCCTTGCAGACGCGCGCGCCATTGACGATGTCGGACTTGAACTTCTCGATCTGCTCGAGGGTCATGGCCTTGAAGCCGCCCATGAACTTCAGGATGGCGATATCGGAAGGGCCGTACGGGCTTTCCGGCAAATCGTCGGAAGGCTTCCAATCATGGACGCAGTACATCTGCGCGCAGATGAGCCCTCCGTGCTTGTGGACGGGCTCGATCATGTATTTCTGCAGGTCAGGAATGCATGTTTCGTCATAGCATGACGGCAACGCATGGATGATGGGATTGGCAGCCTCGAGCTCATTGCGCTTCCAGGGCACGATAGTCTGGATGATGAGGGCCGTCTGGCCTTCCGCGCGCTCCTCGAGATAGGACGCCAAACGGCTGGTGGGTTTGTTGTCAGGCGAAACATAGCCTGCTCCGGGCGACATGGACGTCGTGATCATGCGGTTCTTGAGCGTGATGCCGTTGACCTTCAGCGGCGATCCCAGAATCGGATACTGTGTGCTCATGCGTGTTCTCCTTTTTCCTTTGCTGCCGTCTCGGCGCCATCGGCCGCACGTAGGCATTTGGTAACCAAATAGCAAATTGCGTGCCAAATATGGGAGTTGCCGAAAATTAAAAGGAAACGCCCGAATCGGCAATGCCAGGCGGAGAAGGGCGGCATGGAACCGTCACAGAAACGGACGGCAAAGGACCGCGCCGGACAGAGACACCGAGAGCGCGGGTGGCGGCAGAGCGCAACGACGGCACGGTTTTTGCTTGCACAATGCCAAAGCGCAGCGTCTTCCGCCGCTCTCCCCGCAAGATGATGACGGCAGAGAGCTCGTCTGACCCGGATGGCGCCGCGCACAGAGAGAAAGAGAGAGAGCATCATGGCGAAGAAACCTCGCTACAGGGCGCCGGAAGGAGCCTTCGAGCGTCTGACTGAAGAGAACTCGATGAGCATCCCCTTCGCCGCGCCCGGCAAGAAACTTCCCCTAGACATCGGCATCGAATTGCCCGATGGCCGCATGCAGATTTTGGTGAAGCGCGGTACGGAACTTCCCATCAGGCATAACGAGATGTATTCGACAGCCTCGGCGTACCAGACTTCGGTCGAGCTGCATTTTCTGCTTGGCAATCGTCCCCTCGCAAAGGACAATCTGACCATAGGGAAGATCCGGCTGCGGGACATCCGTTGGTCGAACCAGGGGTTGCCTGCGCTCGACGTACTCGTCGCCTATGACGGGAAGACGCTTTCCATCGGATCGAACAACCTCGACCGGACACGCGACAAAGGCGCTGTCACCGATGCGTGCAGCGGCATATCCGGCCAAGACGTCGAGCAGATGCTCGCGGATGCAAAGCAGCACGAACAGGCAGACGAGGCATGGCGCCTCTACATAAAGGAGACCGATGAAGGCCGACAGCTGATCAACGAGCTCGCCGACATGTATGCTGCCGCGAAGAAGAAGATGTCCTTCACCCAGAAACGCGCCCACAATAAGGTCGTCAACCGCGTCTGCAAAGCGCTCAATTCCCCGCTCAAAAAGATGGACGATGCCGCAATCGACCAATATCGCTGCGACATCGCCGAGTTGAAGGCGAGCATGCCTCACCTGAGAACGCTCCAATCACAGGTAATGGGCTGGTACAAGTAGCCCATTCCCACGGCGGTGCGAGCAGCCCGCTCTCACCGAGGCAAAGCGAGCGCGGATCAATGCGGACCGCTGCCCGGGCTTTGCCATGCGGAACACAGGTTGAATCCGTATTTTCGCACCGAATCGCAAGTGTTTCGGGTTTCGAGGCGCGCGTTGAACGACGACACGTCGCTCCGTTTCGGAATTCCAGAAGATGGAAGGACGCCGACCTGGGGTTATTCCGGTGGGTCTTGCGATGGCTTCGCATCGCGACCCGAAAGACTTCGGTTTTGATGCCGATGAGCCTTGAATCATCAAGTCAAGCGCGGCGTAGATCGGAGCAGCCCGGCCTGACACTGGGCAACCCAGCCCAGCCTGGCGCAGCCCGGCCCAACCTGGCACGGCCGGGGCCAACCCGGCGCGGTCCCAGCATCCATCACGCAGGAAAGCCGCCCCATCGGACGGCTTTCCGTGTGAACCTGTTTGACTCGGCGGGAAGATTGTTCGCATTCGCTCCGCGGGCAGGTTTGCAGCCCTGCCCGCATCCGAAAGGTCGTAACGCGCAACCCGCTCCTTCGAAGCCCGATCGCATCCGAAAGCTTATGCGGCCTTCTTCTCCCACAGCTTGCGACCGACGGGAACGATGGTGAAGGACAGCACGATGATGATCGCATAGAAGACCATCATCATGACCATGGCAGCCTGATAACCGCCGGTCATATCGTAGAGGGTCGCGTAGATCAGGGCAGAGAAGCCGGAGAACACGTTGAGGCCGGTAGCGACGACGGCGAAGATGTTCGCATAGTCCTTCTGGCCGAATGCCTGACGGCAGGTCATCGGGGGAACGATGTTCAGGGCAGCATAGCCGAAGCCGAAGAAGGCAACGCCCGCGTAGAACATCATGACATTGGCGCCGCTGAACATGATGATCGCAGCACCGGCAAGGCCCAGAACGCCGGCGGTGAGGCCGGAGATCTTCGCGCCGAAGTGGTCGGCGATCCAGCCCAGGCCGAACTTGCCGACGATGGAGGCGTACATGGCGATGGAGACAGCCAGTGCGCCGATGGCGGCAGCATCAGCACCGAACGCAGCGTTGACGTTGGCGTAACGGGCGACCTGCTGGATGAAGGAAGCGGAGATGACGAACAGACCGGCCATCAGGATGAGGCCCCACAGAGCAGGGCTCTTCATGGCCTGCTTCTGCATGCAGCCGTCTTCGGGACCGACTTCCCACTTGGAAGCAGCCTTGGCCTTGGCAGCAGTCGCCTCGCCGTAACCGTAGGGCAGAACGCCCATCTTCTCGGGGGACTCGCGCAGCAGGGCCGCGGTCAGGCCGACAGAGAGAACGGTGGTGATGACGCCGCAGATGATACGGGCGGTCTGCCAACCGTAATCAGCGATCCAGCCGCCGATGATGGGGCTCATGATGGCGCCGAGCAAAGACACCATGACGCCGATGACGCCCAGCACGGTGCCGTTGTTCTTGGCGAACCAGCGGTTAACCATGGTGGGGGTGGCGATGTACATCCAGAACGCAGCGGAGGCACCGTAGAGGACACCGTAGAGATGCCACTGCCACGGGGCGTTGAACCATGCGCACGCCAGAGAGGACAGCGAGAACACTGCCGCAGCAGCGGTCATGACCCAACGGGGGTTGTACTTCGAAAGCAGCTTGCCCGCGATGGGGGTGCAGATCGCCGCAACCCAAGGCTGGATGGACATGTACAGCGAAGCTTCGGTCTGAGACCAGCCGAACTCATTGATGACGGGCGTCAGGAACAGACCGGCATGGTTCGCCATGAAGCCCAGCGGGACAGCATAGAACGCCACGCAGGCGATGGCGATTGCCCAAGCGTAGTTGCTACCCTTAGCATTTGTAGTTCCCATTTTATCTCCTTGTCTCTCAACGCATCCAATGGGCCGGAATGCGTTTGAACCATTAGCAAAAACCGTGCCGATGATCCGCTGCAACGAATGCGGCGACCGTTTTTGCTAATCACCTAAGCAGACGCATCGTCCGCCGCCCGAACATACTCAGCGGACGATGCGGCCTTAGCTGGAAAGTCGGCCGCACCAAGCGGCCTTCGCCGCAGCGATGCGGCCTGCCCCGCCGCTGCTATTTGGCAGCCTTGAGGACGCCCTTCTCGTAGAGCGCGGCAACCTCTTCGGGCGAATAGCCCAGTTCGGCCATGACATCGGCGGTATCGGCGTCGTATTTCGCGCCGCCGCGGACAATCTGGCCGGGATGCTTGCTGAACTTCGGGAACATATTGACCTGTTTGATGGTGGTCTCGGTGATTTCGTCGTAGCAGTCGATGAACACCTCACGGGCCTGGTACTGGGGATCGCGCAGCATGCGCTCGTAGGTCATATGGGGAGCAACGGGCACGCCCATGGAGCTGAACTGCTCGTTGACCTCGTCGACGGTGTGCTCGAGGCAGTACGCGTCAAGCGCAGCGCGGAACTTCGCGGCGCGTGCAGGCAAAGGATCGTTGATGTCCTTGCAGCCAGGAGCACGGGTGATGGAAGGATAGGTTCCGATCGGCTGGAAGTCGGGGTCGTCGGCGAACCCGAAGAATTCAACCAGCTTGCGAACGGGGCCGATGCCGCCGACGGCGACCTGCACATAGCCGTCCTTGCACTTCTGCGAACCGGCGCATGCGCCCACAAAGTCCTCGTTTCCGATGGGAGTGGGCTGGATGTCATGGTTGATGCCGTCGGACAGCGTTGCACCCTGGACACGCACGAGCGACTCGAACTGCGTGCAGTCGATGCTCTCGCCTTCGCCGGTCTCACGGGCGCGGATGACAGCGGCCAACGTGGCCCATGCGCCCATCAGGCCGGTCATGTAGTCGCCGGTGAAGGGCTTGGTGACCGAAGGAGGGGTTCCGGGGAAGCCGTTGAGGCTCGCATAGCCGGAGAACGCCTGTCCGATGGGGTCGAAGGAAGCCTTCTTCACGTATGCAGGATCACCCGTCTGGCCAAAGCCG
>CAUWJA010000074.1:0-6906 GCA_963558905.1 uncultured Eggerthellaceae bacterium | reverse complement strand
GAGATCGTTGACCGCGTGGCAATCGAGATGATTGCCGGTCACGTCCTGGAAGGCAGCAAGGTGACCATCGATCTGGATATCATGGACGGCTACTCCTGCACGGTCGCATAGCGGGCAGGCATCGAATGCAGAACCCATGCGGGGTCCGGGTGCGAAATCGCATCCGGACCCTTCTGCATGCCAATCGGGTATGATGGAGCGAAAAACCGCACGAATGTGGGGGCTGAAATGCGCACTATCTACGAATCCGATTCCACTCCGAAAGCCGACGGCTACTTCATGCCCGCCGAGTTCGCACCGCAGGACCGCGTATGGATGGGCTGGCCGCATCGAACCGACACGTGGGCGCATGGCGCCAAACCTGCGCAGCGCCAATACGCCGCCATTGCGCGCGCCATCGCCGCCTTCACCCCGGTGACGGTGTGCGCCAACCAGGCCGATTACGCCAATTGCAAAGCGGCCTTCGAGGAAGACGAAAACGTCACGGTCATCGAAATGACCAGCGATGATGCATGGTTCCGCGACACCGGTGCCACGTTCGTCGTCGACGGACGCGGCGGCAAGCGCGCATGCCACTGGCATTTCAATGCCTACGGCGGGCTGATCGACGGCCTGTACTTCCCGTGGGACAAAGATGAGCAGATCGGCCTCAAGATGGCAGAGCTTGTCGGGTGCCGCCGCTATCGCCCTGACGCCATGATCCTGGAGGGCGGTTCCATTGCCGTGGATGGCGAAGGGACCGTGCTGGTGACCGACCAATGCCTGCTGTCGGCGGGGCGCACCTGTTCGGCGGTGCTGGCGGACGAAGAAGATGCCGACGCCGCATGGCCTGCGGCTGCGCGCCGGTTCGAGCCTTGGAGCGAAGAGCTGCGCGCCTACATGACGGAGCATCTCGAAGACTACCTCGGCGTTGAGAAGGTCATCTGGGTCAAGGAGGGCATCGACCCGGATGAGACCAACGGCCACATCGACGACGTCGCCGCGTTCATCGCGCCCGGTGTCGTGGCCTGCATCTGGACCGATGATCCCCGATACCCCTTCTACGAGCAGTGCCGCGCCGCCTACGAGACCCTTGCAGGCGCGGTCGATGCCAAGGGCCGTACGCTGAAGGTCTACAAGCTTCCCATGCCCGCGAAACCGCTGTTCATGGATCAGGCGTCCTGCGACGCGATCGATGTCGACGAAAACGCGGAGCCGCGTGTCGCCGACGAACCGCTGATCGCTTCCTACATGAACTACCTTGTGACCAACGGCGGCGTCATCGTCCCGCAATACGGCGACGAAAACGATGCCCTGGCCGTGGAAACGCTCCAGGCCATCTATGACGAGGTGTGGGGCGAAGGCGTCTATACGTGCGTCGGCGTCCGTTCCGAGCAGGTCGTCTACGGTGGCGGCAACATCCACTGCATCACCCAGCAGGAGCCGTCGGCGTAGGGCTGCTTTCGATGCGCGGGGCAAGCCCGTGCAAGGACGGCTGCGCATCCGGCGGTCGCGGAATCGGCATAATGTGAAGAAACCGTGTGCAGGCGCTCATATCGGGCGCCTGCTTCGTTATATGAGGTGAAGGGGGGTGATGCATGTGGCGCGTAAACGGCGCGAATTCGAGTCTGGGGACGTACGGCGCGCGGTGGAGGCCCATTACGACGATGTGTTCGCATACTGCCGCCGCCATACGCAGACGGCGGACGAAGCGCAGGATGCCGCCCAGGAGGTGTTTCTGCGTTTCGTGCGCACGGCGGATCGGTACCGCGACGACGGCAAGCCGCTTGCCTATCTGCTCACGATCGCCCGGAACGTTTGCATCGACGCAGGCCGGAAGCGTTCGCGCGTGTGTTGCGAACTGCCGGGCGACGGCGACCTGGCGGTTTCGGATGCGCTGTGTTCAAGCTCCGCGGACCCGTGTTCGCATGAAGGCGAAAAGCAGGAGGCTCTCAGGCGCGCGCTTGCATCGCTCCCATTCGACATGCAGGAGGTTCTCGAGCTCAGATTCGATCAGGAACTCAGCGTGACGGAGATTGCACGTGTGCTGGGAGTCAGCCGGTTTGCGGTGAAGCGTCGCATAGACGCCGCGCTGGCGGCATTGCGCGGGAAGATGGAGTCGGAAGGAAAGGGGAGGCCATGAGGCGGGATAAGGCACTCGAGCAGGAACTTGCCGCCCTGTACCGTTTTCGGCGTGCGGCGACTCCGGGTGCATCCGAAGGCGCCCGTGAGGCATGCATTGCCGCATGTGAGGATGCGGTTCGGGCGACGGCAAGGGCGTCAGCGCGTGCGGCGGGCGGGACTGCGCATGAATCTGCGGCGATTCGGCTGCGGATCTCTTCTTTCATGCGAGCCCAGCTCCGTTTCGTGCGTCCTGCAACGTGGGCGGCTTTCGTGCTGGTGGCGGTGCTTGTGGTCATTGGATGCCGCATAGGCGGCACGGCGCCGGCTGCACCCCAGCTGCTTTCGATGGCGGGCGGCCTTCTTGCGTTGATCTGCCTGACGAACGTCACGCGCGCGAAGGCCTTCGGCATGGCTGAGCTGGAGGGCTCGTGTCCGTTCAACGCCGTGGCCGTGGTCCTTGCGCGGCTGTTCGTGATGGGCGCGGCGAGCGTGGCGGTCCTTGCGGTCGGTGCGTTCTCGACGGGGATGCAGGGCGCGGATGCGGCTCAGGCGCTCTTGTGGATGGGCGCCCCTTACCTGGTGGCGTGCGCCGGCGGTCTCATGTGCGCCCGCCGTGCAGTGAGCTGCAACGCCCGCACCGCTGCCGCCGTATGGTCCGCAGGCGTTGCGGCCGTGTCTGCATTGCTGTTCTTCGCGGCGCCTGCAGCGTACGCATCCGCGGCGTTTTGGGTGTGGGCCGCGGTCTGCGCGGGCGCCGGACTGTGGTGCGCAGGTGAGATCCGCGCGTGGGTCGTTGAGAGCGGCAGCGGATTCACCGCGCAACCGCATACCCGGTGCGCGTGAGGCTCCGGATGCAGCCTGAGGCCGTTTCGGGCAAACGGTTTCAGGAAGACGACTTCGAGAATCATTTCAGGCAAAAAGGTTCGAACGGATGGGTTCGAACGTAAGAAGATGGGAGACGGCATGGAGCTTGAACTTGACCGGCTGACCAAGCAGTACGGTTCCAAGATAGCCGTTGACCGGGTGAGCGCGAGGCTGCGCCCCGGCGTGTACGGCCTGCTCGGCGCAAACGACGCCGGCAAAACCACCATCATGCGCATGATCTGCGGAATCCTTCGTCCGACTTCAGGCGAAGTGCGTCTGGATGGGCGCAGCGCCGCGGAGCTGGGGGAGGAATACCGTGCGCGATTGGGGTATCTGCCGCAGGATTTCGGGTACTATCCGGAGTTTTCGGCGCTTGATTTCATGGAGTACATGGCGGCGCTCAAGGGCATAGATGCCCGATCGGCGCGTACCCGGTCGCTCGAGCTGCTTGAGCGCGTGGGGCTTGCCGGGGAGGAGCGGCGCCGCATCCGCACGTTTTCGGGCGGCATGAAGCAGCGGCTCGGGATCGCCCAGGCGGTGCTCAACGACCCGGATGTGCTGGTGCTCGATGAGCCCACGGCGGGGCTCGACCCCAAAGAGCGCGTGCGCTTCCGCAACCTCATTGCGAGCTTCGCAACCGACAAGGTGGTGCTGCTTTCGACCCATATCGTCTCGGATGTCGAATACATCGCGGACAGCATCCTCATGATGCGCGCGGGGTCGATCATCATGCAGGGCAGTCCGGCCGAAGTGGTGCGCGGCATCGAGGGCAAGGTGTGGGAGGCCCGGGTGCCTTCATGCGAGGCCGATGCGCTGGCGGCGCGCATGCCCGTGGTCAATGTCCATTACGCAGAAGGCGGAGCGGCGCTTGTCCGCTTCCTTTCCGAAGGCGCGCCCGCAGCGGGCCTTGCGGCCCGGTCCGTGGCGCCGACGCTCGAGGATTTGTACCTGTACGTGTTCGATGAAAGCGGAACGGACGGATTCGGAGGTGGCGGCCATGCTTAGCTTGATCAGGTTCGAACTCAAGAAGATGCTCTCGCGTCGCGTGGCGAAGGTCGCCAACATCGGCGTGCTGGTCATGCTTGTCGGCATCATGGGCCTCAATGTGGCGCAGACGAAGACGGAGGGCAACATCGGCGAGATTCTTTCGGGGCCGGCGGCTATCGAGCATCGCTGCGACGTTGCCCAGGCGCACGCCGGCGAGCTGACGCCCGAGCGGGTTGCGGCGGATATCGCACGCTATCAGGAAATCGCCTACGAGAAGCTCGATCCGGAAGAGCTTGCCGATATGTCCGACGCTGCAGCTTATGAGGCGGCGGCAGAGGTGTATGACGACGCAACGCGCCAGGAGCTTTACGATCCGTATTACCGCACGATCCTCAAGCCTTGGGCCATCAGCGGGCAAGAGCCCTATCAGTACGCCTCGCGCGTGACGTCTGAGATGGCGGCGGACTTCTACGGCGCCCTTGCGCAAGGCGTGCAGTCGCAGCTTGACGAAGGCATGGGAGGAGAGTGGGTCTATTCGCCCGCCGAGCGCGCCTACTGGACCGAGAAGGAGGCCTCCGTTTCCGAGCCGCTGTCCTACGGCTGGGCGGGCGGATGGGACAACATCCTGGATTGCGCTGCGTTTCTGGTTCTGATCATCTTCGCCATCTGCATCACGGCAACGCCTTTGTTCGCATCCGAATACCGCGAAGGCACCGATGCCGTGCTGCTCTGCGCGCGCAACGGACGCGGCAGGCTCGTGGCTGCCAAGCTCATTGCGGCGGTGCTGTACGCCACCGTGCTGTTCGTGCTCGGCGCGGTCATCATCTGCGGCGTTTCGCTGGCGTTTTACGGCGCGGGCGGTGCTTTGCTGCCCATTCAGAATTACGCGCTCTTTTCGCCCTATCCGTTGACCATGGTTCAGGCGGTGGCGTTGTGTCTGGGTGTGTTCTACCTGGTCATGATGGGAATGCTCTCTCTCACGCTTGCGCTTTCGGCGTGCCTGTCCTCGACGCTCGCCATCATCGTGACCGACGTGGCGGTCCTGTTCGTGAGCAGCCTGCTCCCGTCGGGCGGCAGCGGGATCCTGCGCCATGTCTTCACGCTGTTCCCCATGGGGCTGCAGTCGCCGTACGATATGTTCGCGGCCATGTTCTCTTACCCGCTGGGGCCGGTGGTGCTCGATTTGATGGGCATGGCGGTGCTGGTGTACGGCCTTGTCGTGGCGATCGGCATCCCGCTTGCCTGGCGCGCATGGAGCCGCCACCAGGTTGCGTGAGAAGCGGGCGATGATTCCCACGCTTGATGCGTATCGCTCCGATGCAGTGCTCGCGGCATTCGGGCTGTAGAGGCTGGATCTGCGATTATGGCAGGTCTGTTCAAGGGCGATGCGTACGCCGCAAGGAGGTTTGGCAATGATCTGGTTCACGTCTGATACGCACTTCGGGCATGCGAATGTGCTCGGGTTCACCGACCGTCCCTACGAGGATGTCGCGCAGATGAACCATGCGTTCGTCAATGCCATCAACGAACGCGTCTTGCCTGATGACGAGTTGTACATCCTGGGGGATTTCTCGTTCAAGATGGCAGCTGCTGAGGCAGCGGCCTTGCGCGCCCGAATCCGCTGCCGCAAGGTGCATCTTGTGCCCGGCAACCACGACAAAGATTGGACGCATAAGGACGTGGCGGGCACGTTCATCGTTGAGCCGCCCATCGTCTGTCTCAAGGTGGACGGGCAGAAGATCGTGCTTTCACACTATCCGATGATGGATTGGCAGTCCATGGCGCACGGCTCGTGGCATCTGCACGGCCATATCCATAGCACGGGGTCGGTCTACAACAAGCTCAACCGCAAGCAGGGTCTTCTGCGCTACGACGTGGGCGTGGACGCGAACGGCTGGGCGCCAGTGAACCTGGAGGAGATCCGCGCATGGTTCGCGGGCACGGATTTCCGCGGCCGCGCACGATGGTGGGATTGGGTGAACGGGACGGCCGATTCCGAGGTGGCGCAGGATTGCGCGGTGGTGCGCGAGCTCATGGATGAAGTCGACCGCGACCGCGCGGGTGGTGCTCGAGGCGCTCGGCCAGCCTCTCTGGATGGCGACCGTGGCGAATCTGACCTGCGCCATTGCGGAGAAGGATTCGAAGAAGACGCTGGAGTTGCTCGATGGTCTTATGGCGTTGATGCATGGAAGCGCCGGAGTACCCGAAGGGCCCCTCTACCGGCATTCCGATTTCAATGACCTCACGCAACACACCGCGCAAGTGGCCTCCATGATGCTCTTCGAGGTGCGAGACGATGGTGAATTCTCGTTCTTGCGGGATTGCGAGGGATATGCCGCATTCCTGGCAAATGGAGCGACGACTAGCCGGGGTGGCGGGCGGACTTCAGCGCCTAACCCCTCTTTCGCGTGGCGATGGCGCCTGCGACGGCGGCAAGCAACGCGAACGGCGCGATGCGCACGAAGACCCATTCGAAACCGCGGAGCATCGTGCCCGCGACTGCGTATTCGGGGTCTGCGAAATCCCAGTCGAGGTACTGCCCGTCGATAGCGGCCAACGCAATCAGCACGAGCACGACGCCGGCGGCAATGCCGATGCATGTCAGATGGATGGCGCGGCGTTTCGACTCCTGTGCGCGGGCGAACTGGGCGTTGAGAACCTCGAGCTTTCCCGAGAGCGTCTGCAAGCTGTCCGGTTCGCGCTCGGAAACCGTTTCTCCCAAAAGCGTGCCGACGGGTTCGTCGAGCACTTCGGCCAAGGCGATGAGCATCTCCGCGTCGGGCACTGACAGTCCACGCTCCCACTTTGAAACCGTCTGCCTGACAACGTTGAGCTTCAGCGCCAGCTCTTCTTGCGATAGGCCCCTGGACGTCCTGAGCTTCCGGATGTTCTCATTCAGCATGCGGCGTCCTTTCCATATGCGGCTTACCTTACCGCAATGCTGCATCGAAT
>CAUWJA010000073.1:0-6912 GCA_963558905.1 uncultured Eggerthellaceae bacterium | reverse complement strand
TCCCTTCGGGCAGCGGATGCAGGTCAACTCATCGGACCCGGGAAGATCCAGCACAGCGGCCGCTTGGGCAGCGCGCGCTGCAGCACGGGCGGCTGCACGCTCGGCACGGGCCAAAGCCTTCGCATCCGCCTCCGCATCCCCAGTGGGTTCGGGCATCTCAACCGCAGGAGCACCTTCGACTTTCGCAGAAACCTTCAGCGGCTCGGGCGCAGGCTGCCCCAAGACATAGGCGGCGGCGCAACGGCCAACATAGTCGGCCTCAACCGTCACATTGTCGACGATGTCATGGATTTGCGCGGCGTTTCCAGCGAAGAACACGCCGGGCCACGTGGTATCGCTCGCACCCCACTCAACGGCCTTGACCCCGACCTCGTCCAGAAGATCCTGTTCGGGAATCAGGCCGCAGCTGAGCAGCAGCGTATCGCAATCGATGCGGAATTCGGTACCGGGAATGGGCTGCTTTCCGGCATCCGTCTTGATGACCTCGACGCCTTCCACGCGGCCCGATCCGAATACACGGCGGACGGAATGATTGGTGAGCAGAGGAATGTCGTTGTCCGTCAGGCATTGCTTCACGTTTCGGCGCAGACCCTTCGCCTTCGCGCCGCGCTCGATGACGGCCTTGACATGGACGCCCTCCCAGGCAAGGCGGCGGGCCATGATGAGGCCGATATCACCGGAGCCGTAGATGACCACCTCGCGCCCAGGCAGAACGCCAAGCAGATTGATGAAATACTGTGCGCAGCCGGCAGTGTAGACGCCCGCAGGACGATCGCCGTTAAGGTCGACCTGACCCTGGGAGCGTTCACGCGATCCGGTGGCGAGCACCACCGAACGGGCTGCGATGTCGAAGAGGCCATCGGGGCCGACGGCGCTCACCTTGTAGGATCGCGCGCCTTCGGTATCGGCGGCCGTCACGGACGTCACCGTGGTCTTGCGCATCACAGGGATGGCCGCAGCCTCCAGATCGGCGATATCGCGGGCGGCGTATTCGGGACCCGTGAGCTCCTCGGTGTAGCGCTCCAAGCCGAAACCGGGGTGGATGCACTGCTTCAGGATGCCGCCCAATTCGTCTTCGCGGTCGATGAGCAGCACGTTGCCGATGCCGGCGGCCTTGGCGGCCAGCGCAGCTGCGATGCCCGCGGCTCCACCGCCCACGACAGCGACATCGACATCCATGGCCTGGGGCTCCAGCGGCACCTTGTCCGCCGAATCCTTCCCTTCGCCCGAGCACCCGCATCCTGCGCACCCGGTCTTGTACAGGCCGTCCTCCACAATCATGCGCGTTCCCGTATTGCCCTTGCGCACTTCCTCCAGCGTGCAGCCGGTCTCTTCGGCGATGATGCGCGCGACATGCGGCGAGCAGAATCCGCCATGGCAGCGACCCATGCCGGCACGGGTGCGCCATTTGATAGCATCGACCGTGGTTGCCGGAACCGGCGCGTTGACGGCTTCGCGGATCTCAGCCTCGGTGACCTGCTCGCAGCGGCACACCATGCGACCCCATGCGGGATCGGCGGCGATATGCGCGGCACGGGATTCGTCGTCCATGGCAACGAAGGCCTCGCGAGCAGAACGGGCGCCATCGAAATCGGCGCGCTCGGGAGCACCCAAGCGCTCGGCCACCGCCGCGGCGATGTCCACAGCGATGGCAGGCGCCGCCGTCAAGCCGGGGGATTCAATGCCGGAAGCATTGAACAGGCCGGGGACCTCCGCGCTTTCGCCCACGGTGAAGTCTCCGTTGTCGGGCGTGGCACGCAAGCCCGCGAACCGGGTGATCACCGTGGAATCACGCAATCCGGGCCAGATGTCTTTGGCTTTGGTCAAAATCTCATCGATGCCCTCGAAGGTGGTGTCGAGCGCACCGTTGGCGGCGTCTCGATCGACCGCATGGGCGTTCGGACCCACGATGATGTTGTCATCCGCCGTGGGCGAAACCAGAACGCCCTTGCCCACGCTCGAAGGCGCACGGAACATGGTGCAGGCGAAGGCGCCCCCGCAGCGCTTGTCCAAAATGACGTATTCGCCGCGGCGAGCGGTGATGTGGGGCGCAGCGTCTCCCGCCATGGCGGCAACGCGGTCGGCGAATATGCCTGCGGCGTTGATCAGGCAGCGCGCCTCGACGCAAAACGCCTCACCCGTCTCCACGTTGCGGACAGAGACGGCGAAGGGGTATTCACCCTCGACGCGCTCGATGCCTTCGACCTGGGTGTCCAGCATCAGGCGGGCGCCGTTGGTCACCGCATTTTCGGCGAAAGCCAGCGTCGCCTCGTAGGGATTGGTGATGGCGCCGGTGGGCGCAAAGAGCGCAGCACGTGCGTCGGGAGACACATTGGGTTCGATCGCACGGAGCTCTTCGGCATCGATGATGCGAAGACCCTCAACGCCGTTTGCCGTGCCGTTTTCCAGCAAGTGGGCGATGCTGTCGCATTCCTCATCCGTGAACGCGAGCACCAGGCTGCCGTTGTTGCGATATGCGAAACCAAGTTCGGCGGCAAGCGCCGGATACATCCGCGAACCCTCGACATTGTAGTGCGCTTTGAGCGTGCCGTGCTTGGCGTCGAAGCCGGCATGCACGATGCCGGAGTTTGCGCGCGATGTTGCCGAAGCCACGTCCGAAGCGCGGTCGATGATGCAGACGTCGAGCTGATAACGCGTCAATTCACGAGCGATGGAAGCGCCGGAGATGCCCGCGCCGATGACCAGCGCATCGCACTGGACGGTAGTGGTTTGACCCATACTCAACCTTGCCTTTCCGCAGGTGGTCGATTTCGAAGTGATACAGCGCCATTATAGAGTGTCTCATTGCAAGCGGCCGAGCCGTTAACGAATTGCCATGCTGAAACACATTCCCCCGACACGCGGCCGCGCTTGCCGGCGGGTTGCCGAAAACGAAACGAAGAAACGCCCGCCGCCGACCAAAGCCGACGGGCGGGCGTCCGGAAGAATCGAACAAACGGATTCCGATCAGTACTCCAGATCCTCAACCTTCACGCGACCGCGGAATGTGCGGTAGCTGATGACATGGTAGATGAGCACGAGAGGCAGACCCACGCACGTGATGCCAAGCATCCAACCGAGGGCCAGATCGCTTGAAGCGGCCGTGGCGATGGTGATGCTGGCCCCCTGGGCGGCCGTGGCGAACAGCGAGAACGGATCGCCGGCGCCGGCAACGACCAGGTTCGGGAACATGCTCGATGCCCACAGGCCCACCAGCATGGCGGCAGCTGCGCTGGACAGCAAGAACGGCTTGAGGTCGCAATCGCCCTTGCGGCCCATCACCATGGAGGCGACCAGCACGACCAGGAACAGGATGGCGAAGGCATAGCGCACGAATTCGAGCTCAGGAGCCATCGCGGGCTTGATCACGAAATGCCCGTACACCGACACCAGCGCAAACAGCACCAGCGTGGCGATCTGCAGCGGGAAGCGCAGCTTGGCGGCGCGCTGCTGCAGCGCAGAGGGCTTCGGAGCCTTCAGGGCAAGCCACGTGGCACCCTGCGAAAGGAACATGCCCAGGCCCAGCAAGCCGGTGAGCAGCGTGAACGGAGTCACCAGACCCAGCAGGGGCATGCCCGCATAATCGCCGTTGACATCCATGGGAATGCCGGCATAGACATTGCCCACCGCAACGCCGAACAGCAGCGCGGGAAGAAGAGAGCCCACGAAGAACAAGGCGTTCCACAGCTTGCGCCATGCACGGTCATGGCCGGCGAACTCAAGCGCGATGGCGCGCACGATCAAGCCCATCAACACCAGCATGATGGCCAGATAGAAACCGGAGAAGGTGGTGGCGTACGCCGCCGGGAACGCCGCGAACAGCGCACCGCCGGCAGTGAGCAGCCACACCTCGTTGCCGTCCCACACAGGGCCTATGCTCTGGCGAACGACGGCTTTCTCCTTTTCATTCTTCGCAACGAACACAGACAGGACTCCTGCGCCCAAGTCGAATCCATCGAGGATGAAGTAACCGGCAATCAGGACGAAGATCAGGACGAACCAGATGATTCCCAAGACAGTCATTTATTTCGCCCCCTTCGCATCGGCGGTTTTCGCAGCGCCGGCCTTGGAAGCCGAGTCGGTTTCAGCGTCTTCGGCCTTGTCGGCAGCGAAAGACGGAGCCGCAGCGGAAGCGGTTTCAGCAACGGCCTCAACAGGGCCTTCCTTGACGAAACGCGCGACCAGGCGCAGATATGCGATCATGATGAGCACGTAGACCACAACGAACAGGCCGATGGTGAGGAGCAGCTCAGGCGCGCTGACGGAATGCGAGATGGCCTCATCGGTGAGCAGCTGCAGGCCGTCGGGCGAACTGGTCGCAGGATAGACGACATAGGGCTGGCGGCCGATCTCAGCCGTAAACCAGCCGGCCTGGATGGCGAGCAGCGGGAACACGGGCGAGATGATGAGCAGCCACTGGATGGGCTTTTTGGCCAGAAGATCGCTCTTCTTGCGGAATGCCGCGATGAGCGCGATCAGAACGACCAGCGCGATGGCCCCGAACATGGCCACCATCAAGTGATAGCTTTGGAACACCGCATTGACCGGCAGCTCGTCGACATTGATATCGGGATTCTGCGCGGCCAGGTCATTGAGGCCCGGGTATTCGGTGGAGAAGTCGTTGCTCGCCAGGAAGCTCGTGCCGCCGGGAATCGCGAACGGGGCGATGACTTCCTGAGATTCCTCATCCACCCAGCCGATGGCGAACAGAGGCAAGGCGCCCTGCTCGTAATGGCCCTCCATCATGGCGATCTTGGTGGGCTGCTCCTCGGTCACGACGACGGCGGAAGAATGCGCGGACACGAACAGCGCTCCGGTTGCGAGAACAGCGACGACGGCGCCCGTGCGCAGCGTCTTCTCAACGAAATGCTGATGGGTGCCCTTGTGCTTGTACCAGGCGGCAAGCGCCAAAGCCACGAAGCTGCCGATGACCAGCAATGCCAGCACGGTATGGAAATAACGGGGCAGGGTCGACGCGTTGAAGGCGGCAGCGAAGAAGTCAGTCAGCACGGCCTTGCTGCCGTCAGCGGACAGAGCCGCGCCGGCAGGCGTCTGCATCCAGGAGTTGGCGATGATGATCCACAGCGCGGACAGGCAGCTGCCGAACCACACGAGCCAAGCGGATGCCAAAAAGAACTTCGGGCTGACCTTCTTGCGGCCCAAGATGACCACGCCCAGGAACACGGATTCCAGGAAGAATGCCAGCAGGGCTTCTGCGGCCAACGGCGCACCGAAGATGTCGCCCACATATCGGGCGTAGTCCGCCCAGTTGGTACCGAACGAGAACTCCATGGTGATGCCCGTCGCAACGCCCATGGCGAAAGTCGCGGTGAAGATCTTCACCCAGAACTTTGCGATGGCTTCGTCTTTTGCGGAACGCGTCTTGTAATAGCGTGTTTCGCTGATGGCCATGATCAAGCCAATGCCGATGGAAAGCGGAACGAACAGGAAATGAACGACCACAACGAAGGCAAACTGGATTCGGGCCAGCATTGCCGGATCGGCGAATAGCTCCATAGCGCACCCCCTTACATTGTCGATTCTGACGGTTTCCCTTCCCCCTCCGATTGCGCGCCCCACACGGAGTCCAAGCGGAAGAAGCCTGTCGAAATCGGCGGAGCCGACACAGCGCATGGCGACGCTGCCGAAAACGACACAGCGCCATAGTAGCATGATTCACCCAGGTGAACAGTGATATCTGCATATTTGCTATCTATTCAGTAACATTTTTTAACGATATTTGGCGATTTCCTCCAGAAACGCATCGCCATACCGCTCCGCCTTCTTGGCGCCTACGCCCGCAACCGATAGAAACGCCCTTTCCGAATCAGGCATCCGAAGGCACATATCGCGCAGGCTCGCATTGGTGAACACCACATACGGAGGCACGCCGGACTCTTCGGCAATGCGCAGTCGAAGGGCCTTGAGCGCATCGAAGAGCTCTTCCTTTCCGGCGGGGGCCTCCGCAGACCGGGTGCGTCCCGATCCACTTCCACCCGCAGATCCAGCAGAGGAATGCGACGCATCATGCGCATCCGATCCTTCCGCCGCATCCAGCCGCGTCACCGCATAGGGCACCTTCATGGCGAATCGCGCGCCGGGCGCTATGAGCTCTCGCGTAAAAGGCGTTGCCTCCACCACCGGGCGCGATCCGGCCGATACGGCCAGGTATCCCCCGGACAGAAGTTCGTCGATCAGCGATTCGATGAATTCCGCACTGTCTTCGGACATGATGCCGTACGTCGAAAGCGTGCCGTAAGAGCGTTCGGCCATGATGCGGGCCTTCGACCCGCGAAGGATGTCGACGATCACGCCGCGCCCTGCCGTCTCGCCCCGCTGCGCCAAACGCAGCACGCACGAAATCACCTTCTGCGCCTCGACGGTCACATCCCGGATCTTGAAATCCATGCGGCAGTTCGAGCAGTTGCCGCAATCGCGCGGCGCCTCTTCGCCGAAGTACCGGAGGATGAAACCGCGCAGGCAGTCCTTCGTGGTGGCATAGAACGTCATCTGACGGAGCCGTTCGTCATCCTGCTCCTGCTTGATTCGCCGCTGTTCGGGCGTGAGGTCCGCAGCGCCTTCCGCCCCCTTCTCGATGAGGAAACGGGCCGTGATGACGTCTTTCTTCGAGTACAGCAGCAGGCATTCTGCAGGCATGCCGTCACGGCCGGCGCGGCCGGCTTCCTGATAATACGCTTCAATGGACAGCGGCAGATTGTAATGGATGACGAACGACACGTTGGATTTGTCGATGCCCATGCCGAAGGCATTGGTGGCCACGATCACAGAGACCCGGTCGTTGATGAATGCCGCCTGCGCGGCGTCGCGCTGCGCGGGTGCAAGTCCCGCGTGGTACGCACATGCAGCTATGCCCTCCTGATCGAGCAGGGCGCAGACGGATTCAACCGCTTT
>CAUWJA010000072.1:0-7073 GCA_963558905.1 uncultured Eggerthellaceae bacterium | reverse complement strand
CGATGCGCAAGGAGATCGAGCGGCTGAGGAAGGAGAACGAGTTCCTAAAAAAAGCTGCGGCCTTCTTCGCCGCAAACCAGTGAGGGAGGACCTCCTGTCGCTGATCAGCGCGGAGAAGGAGAGCTTCGGCGTCGCCATGATGTGCGAGCTGCTCGGGATCGCCCGTTCGAGCTACTACGCCTGGGAGGCCGCCGCCGCGACGCGGCGGCAGGCCGACCCCTGGGCCGAGGCCCGCGCCATGGTCGAGCGCTTCTGGCTCGATCACTGCAGGAGGCCCGGCGCCCGCACGATCCACGCCTGCCTGGGCGTCCCCGGCCTGACCCTCTACCGGGTCCGCAAACTCATGCGCGAGCTGGGGATACGTGGGGTGCACCCCCGCACCTCCAAGCGCACTACGGTCCCCGACCCCGACGCGCCGGCCCGCCCCGACCTCATCCGGCGCGACTTCGAGAGCCCCGTCCCCACGGTGAAGCTGGTGGGCGACATCACGTACCTGCGCACGGGCGAGGGCTGGCTGTACATGGCCGCGGTCATCGACCTCTGCACGCGGATGGTGGTGGGCCTGTCGTTCTCGGACCGCATGACGGCCGACCTGCCGATAGCGGCCCTGGAGACGGCGTACGGGCGCGGCTTCGTGGCCGACGGCGCGATCTTCCATTCGGACCGCGGCAGCCAGTACACCTCGAAGGCCATGGCGGACTGGGCGGGGGACCACGGCGTGCGGCTCTCCGTGGGCAGGACGGGCTCCTGCCACGACAACGCGGTGGCCGAGTCGTTCTTCGGGACCTTCAAGAACGAGATGTACCACCTGCGCGCCTTCGCCACCCGCGACGAGGCCAGGATGGCGGCCGTCGAGTACGTCGAGGGCTACTGCAACCGCCGCCGCCCCCACTCGACGATCGGCTACCGGATCCCCGCGGAGGTCATGGACGGGTTCTTCGCGCGGTTCGAGGAGATGCTGGCGGGGGAGGCGCAGCAGCCGCTGGCGGCATGATTTCGGGCCATCCGCTGTCCAAGGAGTTGAAACAGTTCACCTCGCATTCGTCGCGATTTTGTCCACTGCTGGACAGATTTTCGACCAATGCGAAGCGAAGGTCGCGCAGCACTTACGCCGCGCGCTTGCTGTGGCAGAGATACATCACCAGGGCTATGGCGATGCCGCCGACGATGTTGCCGAGCGTCACCGGGATCAGGTTCGCGGTGGCGAAGGTGGCGAAATCCAGCACCGCGGTGTTGATGCCGGCCTCGGCGATCATGGGGGCGTATGCGGGATTCATAGCGGCGAAGATGCCAGCGGGGATATAGTACATGTTGGCAACGCAGTGCTCGAAACCGCAGGTCACGAAAGCGAGAACCGGAAGGAACAGCCCCAAGATCTTACCCGCGGTATCCTTGGCGGAGTTGCCCAGATACACGGCGATGCACACCAGCAGGTTGCAGAAGATGCCCAGCACGAACGCATTCATCCACGGCAAGGAGGATTTCGACGACGCCACCTTGGCCGTATACACCGCAAGGCCGCCGGCGCCTATGTCCAGCTGGCCGAAAAACGCCATCAGCGCGGCAAGCCCCACCGCCCCGATGAAATTGCCCGCATACACAAGCGCCCAGTTGCGCGCCAGCTGCCCCCATGTGATCTTCTTGGACAGCGCCGAGGTCACCATCAGCACATTGCCGGTGAACAGTTCGGCTCCCAGAATGACCACCATGCACAGGCCTATGGGGAAGATGAGCCCGCTGACCAAGCGCACCATGCCGACATTCTCCAGCTGGAACGCCGCCGTGGACGAAGCGACCGCACCAAGCCCGATGAACACGCCGGCGGCAATGCCCAAAACAAGAAGCCGCCATGCGGGGCTTTGGGCTTTTCCCACACCGGCGGCTGAATAGTTGTCGGCAATCTCCTGAGGGCTGAACATGGCCATCAATGCATCACCTCATGCAGAACGTAATCGTAAATGACATCGGCCTGATAGCAGAACGTGCGCACCAGGTCACGCGCCTCTTCGTCGAAAGATGCGGCAAGCGATCGGTCCGTCAGGCTCGAAGCGTTGATGTAGACATTGAGCGCCGCGGCTTTCAGGGCACCCTTGGCAAGCGCTGCCGCCGCACCTGCATCGGTGACGGCAAGACGCGTTCCCTTATGGGCCAAAATCTCATCGAGCTCGATGATCTTCGCGCACACGCGCATGATCTGGATGGGCACCTCGCAGGCGGCAACAAGCGCGCGCTGCTTGGCCAGATGCTTCGCCGTGCGCTGCACTTCGTTTTCCTCAGGCAGCTTCCAGGTAGCGACCAGGCCGTTGAACGCACGGGCATCCTCATCGACCAGGCGCATCAGGGTGTCGCTGCACTTTCGCAGCTTATCGATGGTTTCGCGCAGTTCTTCCTCGCATTCGGCATAGCGGGGCTTGCCGACCGTCAGATTGGCGACCATCAGCCCCAGCGATGCAGCCAGCGCACCCGCATAGGCGCTGGCCCCTCCCCCGCCCGGAGTGGGCGAAGGAGAAGCCAATGCCTCGATGAACTGCTTATCGGGCACCATCAGAACAAGCCCGTGATCTTGCCGGACTCATCGACGTCGATGCGCTCGGCGGCGGGCGACTTGGGAAGCCCCGGCATGGTCATGATATCGCCCGTGAGCGCCACCACGAAACCGGCGCCGGCGGACACCTTCACCTTGCGCACCGTGATGCGGAAATCCCGCGGCGCACCCAACTTGGTCTGGTCGTCCGAGAAGCTGTACTGGGTCTTCGCCATGCAGACGGGCATGGAGGCGAAACCGAGCGCCTCAAGCTGCGCCAGCTCCTTTTTGGCAGCCGGAGTGAAATCGACGCCGTCGGCGCGGTAGATGCGCTTGGCGATGGCTTCGATCTTATCGGCGATGCCGCCCTCTTCGCCGTATGCGAACTCGAAGGTCTGAGCACTGCGGCCTTCCGCATCGCCCTCGCTGCACAGGCGCACGACCTCGCGGGCCAGGGCCTCGCCGCCTTCGCCGCCCTTGGCCCATACCTCGGACAGAGCCACGTTTACGCCGAGCTCGGCCTCGGTGTCGGTGGGGAAACGGTTGATGGCCACGACGCAGGGCAGCTTGTAGACCTGCGTGATGTTCTCCACATGCTGCAGCAGATTGGGCAGACCAGCCTCGAGCGCCGCCAGGTTCTCTTCGCCCAGATCGGCCTTGGCGACGCCGCCGTGGTTCTTGAGCGCGCGCACCGTAGCCACCACGACCACCGCGTCGGGCTTGATGCCCGCGAGGCGGCATTTGATGTCCAGGAACTTCTCAGCACCCAGGTCAGCGCCGAAACCGGCTTCCGTGATGCAGTAATCGCCCAGCGCCATGGCCATGCGCGTGGCCATGATGGAGTTGCAGCCGTGCGCGATGTTGGCGAAGGGGCCGCCATGGATGAAGGCGGGCGTTCCTTCCAGCGTCTGGACCAGATTGGGCTTGAGGGCGTCTTTGAGCAGGGCCGTCATGGCACCCTGGGCATGCAGCTGACCTGCGGTGATGGGCTGGTCGTCGCGCGTGTAGCCCACAATGATGCGCGCCAGGCGCTCCTTGAGGTCGGTGATGGAGGTGGCCAGGCAGAACACGGCCATGATCTCGGAGGCAACGGTGATGTCGAAGCCGTCTTCACGCGGCACGCCATGGGCCTTGCCGCCCATGCCGCACACGATGTTGCGCAGCTGGCGGTCGTTCATGTCGACGCAGCGCTTCCATGTGATCTTGCGCACGTCGAAGCCCAGCGCATTGCCCTGCTGGATGTGGTTGTCGATCATGGCAGCCAGCAGGTTGTTGGCAGCGCCGATGGCATGGAAGTCGCCGGTGAAATGCAGGTTGATGTCCTCCATGGGAACGACCTGGGCATAACCGCCGCCTGCAGCGCCGCCCTTGATGCCGAACACCGGCCCAAGGCTGGGCTCGCGCAAGGCGACGACGACATTCTCGCCGATGCGGCGCAGGCCGTCGGCCAGGCCCACGGTGGTGGTTGTCTTGCCCTCGCCTGCAGGCGTGGGATTGATGGCGGTCACCAGCACCAGCTTGCCCGGAGCATGTTGCTGGTCTCGCAGCAGGTTGTAATCGACCTTTGCCTTGTAGTTGCCGTATAGCTCCAGATATTTCTCCGGAACACCGGCTCGTTCAGCGATTTCGGTGATGTGCTGAGGGGTTACCGACTGGGCGATTTCGATATCCGACAACATGCGCGAGTGCCTCCTCCTGGCTCTTGATCCCATAAAGCGCATCCGGCAGACCCGGACGCGTCCCCTATGCGTGAAAGCTATCGGGAGACCTCATTGTAGTCACTGGTTGTTGAGGTATATCAATTGCAATCCCCGTAAGGTTAATTCGGGGTCTGTTTCGGTGATGGTCTTGGAAACCGGGCCGATTACCGCCGAGAAACCGCCGGTCGCAACCACAGGGGCCTCGTAGCCCAACTCATCGAAGATGCGGGACACCAGGCCATCGATGCGGCCCGCCTCCCCGTAGACGATGCCCGACTGGATGCAGTGCGCCGTGCTCTTCCCTATCGCCGTACCCGGATCGACAAGGTCGATGGCATCAAGCATGGCGGCATTGCCGAACAGGGCCTCTGCGGACGTGCGCACGCCGGGCGCGATGATGCCGCCCAGAAACACGCCGTCGCGGTCGATGACGGATATGTTGGTCGCCGTGCCGAAATCCACGACCACAACCGGAGCGCCGTGCTTTTCCCTGGCGGCAACGGCATCGGCCAGGTAATCGGCGCCGATCTCCTCTGGATAGGGATACGTGGTTTCGAACAGGCCCTTGCATGCTTCAAGTGAAACGATGAGGGGGTCTTTGCCCAGAAGGTAGCGGACGGCATGGGTCCAGTGGCGGACCACCGCAGGGACGACCGATGAGAGGATGGCGCCCTCGATGGACTCGACGGAAATGCCCGCCATGGTGATGAGCGCGTGAAGCTTGATGCGCGACTCGTCGGCCGTATACGTCGCCCCCGTGGCCACGCGCCACGATTCGATCAGCTCATCCCCATCGTAGATACCCAAAACGGTATGGGTGTTGCCCACGTCGATGACAAGAAACATTGCGCCTCGCTCCCTTCGCCCGCCAGCGCGCCTCCGAAGCGCGCAACAGGATGGTTACAGCTGCGAAACAGCCCCGCAACCCCGCAGGTGCCGCGGTTACCATGGCCGAATCGACGCGTGGTATGATAGCAGGATGAACAACCGCGCGGAACACGATATCTTTCGCAAGGCTCAACGCAGATGAAAGGCGGAACCATGCACGACGATGCCGAATACATCCTGATCGTCGACGACGAGCAGTCCATCACTGACTTCGTTTCATACAACCTCATGAAAGAAGGCTTCCGCGTCGATGTGGCCAATAACGGCGAAGAAGCCCTGGCCATGGCCAACCAGCGCAACTACGACCTGTTCGTCTTGGATATCATGCTGCCCGGCATGGACGGCTACGAGCTGTGCCGCCGCCTGCGCTCGCGCACCACATCGCCCGTGCTCTTCCTTTCCGCCCGCGATACGGAGCTCGACAAGGTGGTGGGCCTCGAGATAGGCGGCGACGACTACCTCGCAAAGCCCTTCGGCGTGCGCGAACTCATCGCCCGTTGCCGCGCCCTACTGCGCCGCGGCGTTCCCAACGACGCCCTGTCATCGAATGCCCTCACGGCTGGCGGCATCACCCTCGACGAGGATCGCCATACCGCAACGGGCGCCCAGGGCGAAATCGATCTGACCCCCCGCGAGTTCGAGCTTTTGGCGGCGCTCATGAAAAGCGCCGGCAAGGTGGTCACCCGCGAAGACCTTCTCCGCGAGGCCTGGGGATGGGAATACATCACCGAGACGAAGACCGTGGATACGCACATCAAGCGTCTGCGCGACAAAATCAGCGCCGCGGGCTTCGACCCCGGCATCATCGAAACGGTGCGCGGCTACGGCTACCGCTTCCGCTCCTAGGGACGAAAGCGCGCCATCCGCACCGGGAAGGCCAACTCCATGAAGCGCATCCAAACCTATTTCGCCGTCCTATCGACCATCCTGGGCATCATGGCGGCCGTCGTCGCCACGGTCATCACCGACCTGGGGCTCGGCATCTGGGCGACGGCCTGGCTGCTCACCACAGGCGCCGCCATAGCATTCCTCTTGAGCCTGGTCATCGGGCACTACATAGCCGAACCGCTGCGCGATCTGCACCACCGCACCGACCTGATCCTGCATGGCGACACCGCCGTTTCGTTCACCCCCACCGATCGGCTCCACGAGGCCGACGTGCTTGCCGCCGATTTCGCCGAGCTGGGCGAGCAGACCAAAACCAAGATGTCCGATCTGGCCCTGGCCCAAAAACGCCAGGCCGCTTTCATCAACGATGTCGCCCATGAGCTGCGCACCCCTTTGACCGCCATCCGCGGCAATGCGGAAACGCTCATGGACCCCGACATGCCGCAAGTGCTGCGCGAGCGGTTCTGCAATACCATCATCAGCGAAAGCGAACGTTTGACCAGGCTGTCCAACGACCTGCTGACGCTGCAGCATATCGAAGACGGCAGCCGCATGAAGAACCTCGAGCGCGTGAACCTGCACGACGTGGCCACCGCTGTGGTCGACTCATTGGATTCCATGCTCGAGGAACAGGACGCGCACGTGATCATCATCGGCGAAGCCCCTGACGTGCTGGGCATTCCCGACAGATTGCGGCAAGCGGTGTACAACCTGGTTGCAAACGCCGCACGGTTCATAGAGCGCGGCGGACACATCACCATCAGCCTTGAGGGCCTGCAGGGCCAGTCCATCCTCAAGGTCATCGACGACGGGCCGGGCATAGGCGACATCAACCCCGAACTGCTGTTCACCCGCTTCTACCGCGGAGACAATTCGCGGGCACGCGACAGCGGAGGCACGGGATTGGGCCTCGCAATCGTGAAAAGCGTCATCACCGAGCACGACGGATCGGTCACCGCATTCAATGCCGCCGGCGGCGGTGCCTGCTTTGTGATCACGCTGCCCAGTGTGGGCTAGCTGTTGTGCGCCAATAGGTTGTTTACACCGAGGATGCGCGACATGGGCGGCAGGCC
>CAUWJA010000071.1:0-7250 GCA_963558905.1 uncultured Eggerthellaceae bacterium | reverse complement strand
TGCGTTGCGACGGCAGCGCGGTGCTGCCGGGTGCTGCGTGCCGTGCAGCACCCGGCGCTAGAAACAGGCCCTACTTCACCATGCTGCGTGCGGTGAGGAACGTGATCAGGAAGTAGATGCCGTAGATCGCCAGAAATCCCGCGCCCGCGATCAGGCTGATGGCGCCGATGTCGATGGAGCCGAAGACTTTCACCACGTCGATGACGACCTTCATGGCGCACATGGTGTGCGCGATTGCCAGCAGCAGCGGGAAGACGAACGCCACGCCGATCTGCTTGAGCAGCGATCCTGCCACCATGCGGCCGGACGCGCCCAGCTTCGACAGCAGGCGGTAGCGGTGCGCGTTGTCGGATGCGCCCGTGAGCTGCTGGATTGCTAGGATGGCTGCGCATGCCACCACTAGAATGAGCCCGATGTAGATGGCCAGGTAGCTGACGATGGTGGTCATGCCCACGCTCTGGTCGATGACCTGGGTGCGAGTCTGCGCTAGGCTGATGGGCATGGTCTGCATATCGGAGGAGGCACGCACGTCTTCGGTGAAGCTGGCGAATTGCTCCTCGGCGGTTTCGGGCTGACCTATGCCTTCGGGATACATCACGTTGAGGATGGAGTAGTACCAGCCTGCGTCAGCGGGGATGTCCTCATCGTTGACCACGATGGCGCCTACCTGGCCAGCGAATCCCGAGGTCTCCAGATACATCACGGCCAGCTCGGGCTCCAAGGCGAGCGGACGGTCGTAGACGGTCACCTGTGGGGATTGCGCGCAGACCTCGCGCAGATAGGGAAGGGTGACGTCGGTGTTGCCCAGCAGGATGGCGTGACCGTCTTCAAGCGTGAGAGGCTCTTCTCCTGCAAGTTCAAGCGCCGCGTTGACCTGGGACAATGCAACAACAGACAACGGAGTTTCCTGGTATCCGGGTGAAACTGCGCTCGAACCCGTGTATTCGGAGAGCGGCTTTGCGGCCAGGTTGTCCAGATCGCCGAAGGTCAGGTTGCCGGTGCGGTAATCGAGCTGCGCGCTGTCGGCCACCATGGTATCGAACGCGGGTGCATCAACGGCATCGGTGGAGGCAGCCAAGCCTTGGGCCATGTCGCGGTCATGCTCAAGCGCAAACGGCATGAAGTCACCTGCATCTTCCCAGTACAGGGTTACGGAAGCGTCGTAGGCGGTCGATTTGTCCAGACTGTCCTGCATGGCCAGGCAGATGCCGATGCCTCCGCTCACGCTGGTCAGAGCGAAGAACAGCGTCATGCAGATCACGGACATGGATGCGAAGCTGCTGTTCGCGCGTGCGGCGATCTGGCGGGCGGTGAACATGTTCAGTCCACGGTAGTACACGGGTTTGATGAGCTGAACCAGCTTGAGCAGAAAGCCGGACAGCGAATAGAAGAACAGCGCGGTGCCGATGCATACCAGGACGGTCGCGGCCAAAAACTCGGGCGATGCGGCCAGAAGCCCGGTGTCCAGCAACAGCTTGTAGGAAACGCCGATTATCGCGCATGCCACGATGAACAGGGCGAATGACAGCGGCAGACTGCGCAGGCGGAAGACTTCGTTGCGGCGCCCGTCAGCCATGAGCTCGATGAGCGGGGTCATGGCCGCGCGGCGGGCGGTGGCGAATACCGTGATGCTGAAAATCGCGGCGAATACGATCAGGGTGCGCACGATCGCGGGGGTGGAGACGAAGAGCTCGAAGCCGGGAATCTGCGCCTCGAACATCGAGGCCGTGACCAGAAGCAGGCCCTGCGAGATGGCGATGCCCAATCCCAGTCCGCATGCCAGCGACAGCACGCCTACGGCGACGGTTTCAGCGGCGGTCACGCACACGATCTGGCCGCGCGTCATGCCCAGCAGCTGGTACATCGCGAACTCGCGGTTTCTCCTGCGCGCCAGAAAACGGCTGGCGTAGATGACCAGAAACGCCAGCACGGCCACGATCAGCACGGATACGATGTCCATGAGCATGTTGAGCAGGTCCATCATCTTCGTCTGCTGCTCGGACATGAGCAGCACCATGTCCTGGTCGCCGACGGAGTTGAACGCGTAGAACACGGCCACGCCCACCATGAGCGTGAAGAAGTACACGGCGAAATCCTTGATGGACTTCGCCACGTTGGAAAGTGCGAGCTTGACGTACATGGCCCTACTCCGTTTCCGCGGCACAGGCGGCGGCGAAGGCGGGTGCGATGCCGTCCGCATCGGCGTTCGCGTCGGCTTCGGCGGCCATGCGGCTGGTGGCATCCACGACCACGTTGTAGAACGTGCGGCGGTCAAGGTTGCCGCGTGTGAGCTGGCCTGCCAGTGTGCCGTCTTTGATGAAGATGATGCGGTCGCACCAGCTGGCGGCTTGCGCGTCGTGCGTGACCATGAGCAGCGTGGCGCCCATGGAGTTCATGAAGCTGAAGGTTTCCAGCAGGTCGCGGGCTGATTTGGAATCCAGTGCACCGGTGGGCTCGTCGGCGAGCACCAGGTGCGGACGGCCGATGATGGCGCGTGCCGCCGCTGCGCGCTGGCGCTGTCCGCCGGAGATTTCGTAGGGATACTTGTCCAATGTGGCGGAAATGCCCAGACGGGCGGCGTAATTCGCTACGCGCGTGGGAATCTCGGAGGCGGGTTCGTGCTTGATGGTGAGCGCCAGCGCGATGTTCTCACGCACGGTCAGCGAATCCAGCAGATTGGCATCTTGGAATACGAAGCCCAACTCCTCGCGGCGAAAGCGCGCAAGTTCCTTGGGTTTCAAGGACCCGGTGTCCTTGCCGGCGATCACCACGCGCCCGGATGTCGGCCGGTCGATGGTGGATATGCAGTTCAGCAATGTGCTTTTGCCTGATCCGCTGGGGCCCATGATGCCCACGAATTCGCCTTGTTCTACATAGAAGCTCACATTCTCAAGCGCCTGGGTTGCGTCGTTGTAGCGCTTTGCGAGGTTGATGACCTCGAGTATCCGCTCACTCATGGTGATTCCTTCCTGCTAGCCGCGGTTTGCCGCGGGGTTGTTGGAGCGCTATCAAGGATATGCAGCCATGCTTTCAGCTGGCTTTCCGCAACCTTACGTTTGCCTGACTTTCAATCAAGCAGATGGCGAACGTGTCCGCGCGGTGGTTAAATGGGCTCGAAAGCGGAAAACCGTGCAGCGGATGCTGCGGGCCGCGTCATGCCGGACGGTGATGCCGCCGGTTGTTTGAGATCCCGGGCTGCAGATGCCGCCCTCACGATATGAATGGAGCGTTCATGGCCGATCCGATGAAATCCCGCACGATCCTCCTGGTCGATGATGAGCCGGGTTTGCTGCGCATGGTGGGAGACATCCTTGCCGCCGATGGTTTCACGCATGTGGTCAAGGTGGCCAGCGTGGCCGAGGCACTGGTCGCCTTCCGCCGCGAAAAGCCCGATCTGGCATTGCTCGATGTCATGCTGCCCGATGGCGACGGGTTCACCCTGTGCCGGTTCCTGCGCGAGCTGTGCCCCGATGACCCGGTACCGGTGATCTTCCTTACGGCCAAAGACGATATGCCCGACCGTCTGACGGGGCTGCGCAGCGGGGCGGATGATTACGTGAGCAAGCCGTTTTCCCCCCAGGAGCTTTTGCTGCGCATCCATGCGGTGCTTCGCCGATGCTACCGCGATACCAATCCCGCACTGCGCCTTGCCGCATGCACCATCGATCTTGAGAATGTCGAAGTGGTGCGTTCTGACGGGCAGACGTTTTCGCTGACGGCGAAGGAGCATGACCTGCTGGAGGTTCTGGCCCGCAACGCCAACCGCATCGTGACCACCGATACCCTGTGCGAGGAATGCTGGGGGTCTTCGTTCGGTTACGACAAGTCCCTCATGACGCATGTGCGCCGCATCCGCGAGAAGATAGAGGCCGACCCGTCGAATCCCGTGAGCCTTGTCACTGTCAAGGGGCTCGGCTACAAACTGCTGGTCGAAAAGGGTGATGCGTGATGGCTGAACCGCGCTTCGCCTCTTTCCCGCCGCGGGGTGCCAAAGGCGGCCCGCCGCCTGTCCCTCCGGCGGTATTCGAGCATCGTCCTGCCGCGGCAGCATGCGCTGCGGAGGATGGGCGGCCGTCCGCGCCGCAGGGCTCCGCACGCGCAAAGGCCGCCAGGATCCCCTTCTTCTCGATGAAGCAGCTGGTGCTCTTCGCTGCGCTTGCCGCATCGGTGCTCTTCTTGGACTTTGTGATATATGCCGGTCTGACGGTGTATGAAAGCGAAATCCTGGATTCGGGGGCCTCTCCTCGCTCTATGGTGGTTTCGCTCGGCAACGAGCTGTGCGCCGAAGAGACGGTGTCCGAAACCCCTGAGGCGGATGGCGCCGAGGGCTCTGGATCGGATGCGTCCGACGATGGCAGCGCCGCCGCCGGCGCATCTACCGCTTCGCCCGGCGAACCTGCGAACGCTGCCGTGCCGCCTGAAACGCCTGTCGAAGGATCGGTTGAGGCGGGTACCTCGTATGATGGCCGCCGGTACTACGTGCCCGATTCGCTGCTCGGCCGATTGGATGAGAACCGTGCATGGGCGATGCTCATCGGAACCGACGGCGAAGTCGACTGGTCCTATGCCCTGCCCGACGACGTTCCTCTGTCCTATGGCTTCAATTCCGCGGCGCTCGTCGGTCATTACCGTATGATCAACGATTACCCGGTGTTCATCTGGACGCGCACTGACGGTATAGCCGTGGTCGGCATGCCGCGTGGGTCGTATACGACTGCGGGCATCACGCTGCAGAACGACACGTTCATGAGGGTTCCGTTCTATGCGCTGTTCGTATTCCTGATCGACATCGCCATCTTCTTCGCGGTGTACGTGGTGTCCAAGCGCCGTGTGGCGAAGGGGGCGGCCCCTGCCATGCAGGCTCTGGAGGACATTTCCGAGGGCCGTCCGGTCGATGTGCATCTCGGCGGAGCGCTTGCCGGCATAGGCGACAGCCTGAATTCGGCTTCACGCATCATCCAGGCGAAGGATACGGCGCGGCGCAATTGGGTGAGCGGTGTCAGCCATGACATACGCACGCCGCTGTCCATGATCATGGGGTATGCGGAGCAGATTTCGCGTGCTGCGGGAGATGATGAGCACACGCGCCAGCAGGCCGATGTGATCATGCGGCAGTCGATGCGCATCCGCGATCTGGTGGAAGACCTCAATATCGCATCCAAGCTGGAATACGACATGCAGCCTCTGCATCGAGAGCTGCTGTCTCCGGTCCGCCTTGCGCGCCAGACCGTGGTCGCCATGCTGAACAGCGGCATCGACGAGCGGTATTCGTTGGAATTCGAGGCCGACTCCGCTGTGGAAGGCGTGCAGGTTGATGGCGATGAGCGCTTGCTGGCACGTGCGCTCTCGAACGCCATCAACAATGCGGTACTGCACAACGAGGACGGATGTTCCATCAAAGTGCGCGTGGCAGCCGATGAAGCCGCCGGAGTCGTGAGGATCCTCGTAGTGGATGATGGCCGCGGCGCCGATGCGGCCACGCTGGTCAGGTTGTCCGAAGTGATGGCGGGATCGGCCGGAACGGGCATGGGGCGGTATGCCGCGGCATCGATTCCCGATGCACCCGTTCTGCCGCAGACTTCGGACGGCCACGGTCTGGGCTTGGCGCTCATCGCGCGCATCGCCGTGGTGCATGGCGGCTCAGCTGTTGTCGGATGGGCCATGCCGCCTGCTGCGCCCGGCGAGCCCGGCGAAGGTTTCGCCGTGGAAATCCGCCTGCCCATCGCAGAACCTGCGGCCGAATAGGCGGGTCGCAGGCGGCACCGTCTTCGCTTTCGGAATGGTATGCTTGCAGGTGAAGAATGTGTAATGCAGAAGACGGCTGAGTGTCGCAGGGACGGGCGGACGCTGATGGCAGGGAAGCCGGTTCGGAAGGGGCGTTGCTGATGGATGAGCGTGCGATTCGCGTCCTTCTCGAGGATGTGCGTGCCGGCAGGACCGATGTTTCCGAGGCCCTTGTGCGCCTGCGGACATCGTCGGTCGCCGGACCGGGTTTCGTCGATCTGGGATTCGCGAAAGCGGATACGGACCGCGCCGTGCGCCAGGGTGCCGCGGAGATCATATACGGAGCGGGCAAAACCGCAGACCAGATTGCCGGTATCTGCGCAGCGCTCATCGGGGCGGGGCAGTCGCGCGTGCTGGTGACGCGCCTTGATGCCGAAAAGGCGGCCTGCGTTGCTTCAGCTTTGCCATCCGGCGCAACGTTGGACTATCGCGATCAGCCGCGTCTAGGTATAGTGGGAGGTCTGCCCGAAGCCGACCCTGCCAGCTGCGTGCTGGTGGTCTGCGCCGGAACCAGCGATATTCCCGTTGCAGAAGAGGCCGCCGTCACCGCCGAGATGCATGGATGCCGCGTGGTCAGGCTCTACGATGCCGGAGTGGCGGGCATCCATCGTCTTTTGGCGCATGCGGACGACATCGCGCGGGCGCATGCGATCGTTGCCGTTGCGGGCATGGAGGGCGCGCTGCCCAGTGTGGTGGCGGGTCTGGCCGCCTGTCCTGTCATCGCGGTTCCCACCTCTGTGGGCTACGGCGCGTCGTTCGGCGGCCTCACGGCTCTTCTCGCCATGTTGAATTCCTGCGCGAGCGGTGTGTCCGTGGTCAACATCGACAACGGTTTCGGCGCAGGGTTCCAGGCGGCGCTCATCGACCGCATGCGGTGGGCCGACGGGCAAGCGACCGCAGTTGCCGAATAGGAGGGCATCCGATGGGAAAGACGTTGTATTTGGAATGCGCTTCAGGGATAAGCGGCGACATGCTGGTCGCTGCTTTGCTCGATCTCGGTGCCGATCGGCAGGTGCTGCTCGATGCCTTGGGCCGTCTTCCCCTCGAGGGCTATCGGACGCGCATCAGCCGCGTGTCGAAAGCGGGTATCGATGCCTGCGACTTCGCCGTGCTGCTTGACGGGCCGTATGAGAATCACGACCACGATATGGGTTACCTGTACGGATCGCACGACCGCCCCCACGTCCATGGATCAGACGCCGTGCATGGGTCTGCCCACGTCCATGGAGCCGGCGCTGTCCACGCTCACCGGACGCTGGCGGATGTCCAGGCGGTCATCCGCGGTGCTGCGCTCTCAACAGGCGCGCAGCGCATCGCTTTGCGCGCGTTCGAGATACTGGCGGCAGCCGAAGCGAAAGCCCATGGAACAACTCCCGACCTGGTCCATTTCCACGAGGTCGGCGCTGTGGATTCCATTGTTGACATCGTGGCTGCGGCGGTGTGCTTGGATGACCTCGGTGCGGACG
>CAUWJA010000070.1:0-7262 GCA_963558905.1 uncultured Eggerthellaceae bacterium | reverse complement strand
GAAAACGCGAACTTCCGCACGGAGTTCGCAGGGACGGCGCAGGTCCTTGACCGCGACGGGTCCTACGAGACCGTCGAGCAACCCATGGTGACCGGCTTCACCACCACGCCGCTCAAGGGCGTCGACAGCATGGACACCGCCGGATCGGGCGCGATGGACGACGCTTGGAGCGCAAGCGGGTTCGCTTCCACCCTCGAAGGCGGCGACGGCGCGTGGATCTCGGTCGCATCCGAACAGGTGGCCTACGACTTCTGGTTTGCAACCGACACCGCGACCAACACCCAGCGCTTCACATTCGACCAGGAAGACGGCTGGACACCTCAAGGCAACGCGGAGATGAGCGGCATGGCCACCGAATGGAAACTTGACGGAACATCGTTTTCCCTGAAGCAAGGCGCCACACTCATGGATCTGATGGTCAAAGACGGCACCATCGCATTCACCGCCGCCGAGAACGGCTCGCTGACCGCGGATTACACGTACAACGCGAACCCGTCGGCAAGCAGCGTCAATGCCGTGGCGCTGTCGTTCGAGGGAACGCTCACGGGCGAACCGATCCACGAATTCGGCAACGGTAGGTTCAGCGTGGAGCTCAATGACCCCGAAGGCGGCGTGACCCTGGCGTGCGAGTCGACGACAAGCTCCGTGAAAGCGGGATCGGGCACCGTCAACGCTCTGTCTGCGGATATAATCACCGATTCCCCTTACGACAAGAACGGCCTGTACGCGTACAATTCCTACGGTCTCACTTTCACTGAGAACGTGTAGCGGAGAAAGGATGCGGGCCCGAAGGTCCGCATCTGCAACGATAGGAGACGTGATGTTTTGCGAGCAATGCGGCTGCAAGCTGGCCGATGATGCAAGGTTCTGCACGGCATGCGGGGCGAAAATCGACCGTCCCCGCACGGCCGATGGCTGCGACGCGGCGCAGGTCCCGACCCTGGACGCAATGCGGGCTGAAGCGGTCGAAAACGAGGCACGGCAGGCGCAGACGCCTGCGGATGCGCAGCCTTCGGGACGCGTCGGATTCGGGCGCGCCGTGGAGACGACCAAACAGCGCAGCAGGCGCAAAGTACCGCTTGTCGTGCTCGTCGCCCTGGTCACGGCACTGCTTGCCGGCACAGCATGGGCGGCTATCACGGTTTACAACGAGATCGTCGCGCCCACCTTCGACCTGCCTCGCATCGAATTGGTTCACGATGATGCCGCACGCGATTCCGCACAGCCGGATCAGGCGCAGCCTTCCGAACCCGAAGAGCCGGCCGAAGATCCTCAGGCGAGCGTTCCTGTGGCCCAGGGCGAGCCGCAAAGCATCCTGGAAGTGGCTGAGATCGTTGCCATGGATCCCGCGGACATCCCGGCGTTCCTGCGCTCGCAGGGACTCGAGGACAACGGCACGGTTCCCGGCAGCGATCACGCGTGGGTGGCAACCGACAAAAGCTCCTATGCCGCAGCAGACCCCGACGGGCTGCTCCTCGATGTCGGATCATCTGCATCCAGCCAGGTCTGGGTGCAGATGCTGGTGGGCGCAGATGTCTCCCCCATCCTGTATAGAACCTTGGCGCCGCAGCTCATCGGCGATGGCATGCAAGCGCTTGCCGCGGACAGCATCGTCGTGTCGGGCATTCCGTTCAAGTACAACGGCGCGAACGTGACCGACCCGCTATCGGCCGACCCGGGCAAAGCGTCACGCGCCGATATCGAGGCGTTCGCGCAGCTATGCAAGCTGGGACCCGTGCTGGGCGACTTCACCTACACGAACACCTACCGCGGCGCCGACGGTGCGCCTGCGAGCTACACGGCACGCGTATGCACAGGCTACGTGGAAATCAACGGCACCCTCTCGCTGTGGTATCTGCGCATGCTGCAGGGCGGCTTCCAATGCGAGATAGGCGTTGCGCCCTTGGACACCGCGATATCCGAATTCAACCGCAGCGTGCAGCTCTACGATGAGGCCGAATGGTCCGCAGCGTCAGATGATCAGCGAGCCCAGATGGCTGCCGTATCCATCCTGCAGGACATGATGACCGGCAATAGCGGAACGCGCGTGAACGTCCTGACAGGAGAGGAGCAGCGGCTGGAATTCGAAAACGGCGACATGGATTCCCGGATGTGGGTCCCATCCGACGGCAGCATGGGTTAGCGGCCTGCAGGGATCAGCGCTTCCGGCGCTTCGCGGCACGCAGGCGGCGGGCCGCATCCTCCGCCGACATGACGCCCTCGGCCACACAGCGGCGCATCAGGGCATCGTCGCCTTCGGCCAGGGCATCGTCGATCCGATGGCGCAGTTCGACCCAAGCTGACAGCGACGCGCGCACCTTCTCGCATCCCACCGACGAAGCATTGGCCGGAAAGCACGCACGGGCGATGCCGGCCACGGTTTCGCCCTCCGCATACCTCCGGCGGATGTCGGCCTGAATCAGACGCTGGCGTTCGTTTTTCGCATCGGTCTTGCAGGATTCGCTGCAGAAACGGCGCGCGATGCCGCGATGGCCCGCCAGCGAGAACGCCCGGCCGCATTGCTGGCAATAGCCGACCTTGACCGCCCCCAGTTTGCGCGAGAAGCTGTACCACAGGTACGAGAGATATGAGCCGAACGTGAGGAAACCGTCCACATCAGACGAACGGAAGACATCGACCGACACGCCCTGCACATGCAGGGAAACCGCCGCCTGCACGAGCTTGGCAAGCAAAGGGGCGTCGGCTTCGGTGAGCCGGGCGGCGGTAACCTCGAGCCCCTCGCCGCAGCCGAGCAAATCGAACCAGCCTTCATAGGCCCCGGCTTCTGCGCAGCCTGCCGTCCCTTCCGCGGACGCAGCTGCGGCGTCGACCCCTTCCGCAGACGGCCGCATGAACGCCACGTCGCCGCTGACTTGGGATGCAATATGGCGCGCGGCAGCTTCGTCCTGGCATGAGCACAACAGCACGGCTGCGAAATCCGACGGGGCGATCTCCCGGTCGAACGACATCAGAACCAGGGAAAGATACGGGGTTTCGCCGGGCTCGCCATCGATGCTCGCAAGCACGTAATCGAATCGGCCGGCTTCCGAGAACCGGCGAAACCACGGCATGTGCGGCATGCATCGCGCATAGGGGCCCTCCGCACCGCCGTACAAGCGAAACGACACCGCATACATGGAAAATCGCGCGCCTGTCGCCGCATTGAAGACATCCGTCTTCGCCACACAGCCCTCTTCGGAACACGATGCATCAAGCAGCGCGATCGGACGCGTGCCGTTGACGGCGTTCTGCATGAGCATGACCGCATGCGCGGTTTCGGCAGCGCTCTGCCAATCGAGCACAGGCTCGGCTGAAGCGGCGCCGAACAGCGGCCCGGTGGCGCAAGCGGTATCCTTGAGCGTCTCACTCCTCAGAAAAGCCAGATCGAACAGCGTAGCCGAAGAGTCGGACGCGACCAGACCCGACGCGATATCACGCGGATCGGCGAACACGAACGACAACACGGGCGCATCCGAACCGGCTACGACTTGCACGCCGTTCACGGGGAAACGGCCCTGAGGCGTCCTGATCTGCTCAAGGATGTCCACGGCAGCCTATCCCCGGGCAGATTGCGCCGCCGCACCTTCCGCGTCTGCGGCGACGGGCAGCGAACCGTCCAGCATGCGTTCGATGAGATAACCCTCGCGCAGGCCGTTTTTGCACACGGTCAGACGGCGGCCGCCGGCAAGTTCGAACAGCTCCGCAAGGATGAACAGGCCGCAGGCGACGGTATGCAGGCGCTCCGGAGCCACGCGCAGCACAGCATGCACGAATCTGCGGCGGTCCGTCAGCATGGCAGTGCACAGGTACAGGACATCTTCGCAGGTCAGAGTCTTGCCATCGCAGTTCGGCCTCAGCTGGCCGCACACTTCGGCCACCGCCCGCACGCTGCCGCCGATGCCGAACAGCGTCTCGCTGCGAAAATCGCCCGCAGCCACGTGCGCGGCGGACAAGGTGGCCGCATACCTCTCGCGGAACGCCCGGCGGATGGCCGCAGCCTCGTCGGCAGTGGGCAGGATATCGGAGACGAAAGCCTCGAACGAGGACAGAGACCCCTGCGGTACGCTTGCCCGCGCAACATCCGATCCCTTGCGCACACGTGTGACCTCGGACGATCCGCCTCCGATGTCGATGAGCACGCCCGACTCCATAGCCGTCGCCGACGAGGCTCCCACGAATCCGAGATGCGCCTCATCTGCATCCGAGAGCAGCACAATCGGCGCACCCGCCTGCTCAGAGATGGTGGCGACGGCGCGCTTGGAGTTCTTGATGTTGCGAAGGACGGCCGTGGCGAAGACATCGGTGCGGTCGGGCCCGAACAGCGCAGCGCGCTTGAGCTGTTTTCGCAGGATGCGCACGGCAGTGTCGATGCCTTCGCGGGTGAGTTCGCCGCCTTCCACATACGACGCGAGCCCTGCCATCTGCTTGCGGTTGACGATGGTCTTGATCGATCCGCCCGCCACATCGTAGACGCAGAGCCGGATGGTGTTGGATCCCAGGTCGACGACAGCGTACCTCATCGGGTCCCCTCCCCTTGCGCGTCGGCGCCGCCGCTTGCAACCTCTTGCGCCTCTTTGCGCAGGCCGCGCAGAAGCGCGATTTCCTCTGCATATCCCTCCAGCTCGTTGGGTGTTTCCAAGATGAAGGGCAGATCGCGCAGCGCCGGATGGTTCACGATGCGCGCAAAAGCAGCGATCCCGATGGAACCGTTGCCGATGGTCTCATGGCGGTCCTTGTGCGAAGCAAGCGGATTCTTGCTGTCGTTGATATGCACGGCTCGCAGCCGGTCAAGGCCCACCACGCGGTCGAATTCCCCGATGACACCGTCCAAATCATTCACGATATCATAGCCCGCATCGTGCACGTGGCACGTATCCATGCAAACCCCCAGATGAGACGCAAGCACGGGATTGCGCTCGGTCACGCCGTCGATGATGGCGCGCAGCTCCTCGAAGCGGCTGCCCACCTCGGTTCCCTTGCCTGCCATGGTCTCAAGCAGGACGGTGGTGCTCTGATCCTCGCGCAAAACGTCGGCAAGCACATCGACGATCATCCCGATGCCCGCATCAACGCCCTGCTTCACATGGGAACCGGGATGGAAGTTGTAGAAATTACCGGGCACATACTCCATCCGGCTCAGGTCATACGCCATGACCATGCGGGCGAATTCCCTGGTCGATTCCTTGTTCGAACAGGGGTTGAGCGTGTAGGGAGCATGGGCGACCAGCTTGCCGAAGGCGTTGCGCTCCAAAAGAGCGGTCAGCGCGGCCGCATCGGCGGGGTCGATGGCCTTGGCCGCACCGCCTTGCGGGTTGCGGGTGAAGAAGGCGAAGGTGTTCGCGCCGATGGACAGGGCCGTTCTGCCCATGGCGGCAAAGCCCTTCGACGCGGAGAGATGGCATCCGATAGTGAGCATGTGATTCGTTCCTTTACGAGATTGCATTCGGTCAGCGATTATACATCGCGGGAACCGCGGACGCGGCCACAGCCTTCCCGGCAACGTCCGGGCAACGCAACCGTAACGCATCTTTTGCAAAGCCGCAGCACCGATACCGCGCATCGGCGGTTGTGCCATACTCGCATGCAGAGAAGAAAAGGAGAGCCATGGCCACCGCACCGACACCCTGTGAAGCCTACGTGATCGAAAACGACGGAAGCCGCCGTCCGCTCGACGTGGAATTCGTCGGCAGCAGAACCAGCGCAGCCGGAACCCGTCCGGCTGCGGCGCAATCAGGCACGGGCGCCGTTCCCCGGTCAGCGTACGCAGGAGCCGCAGCAGCCACCGTCGCAGCCGCTGCTGCGGCGGCTGCGACGCAGCGGACCCGGGCTCGCACCGCCGGCCCAGATTCTGCCCGGCCCCGCTCCCCCCACATCGTCCGCAGGCTTCTCGGCGGCGCCCTCATGATGATCGGATTGCCGTTGCTCGTCTTGCCGGGTCCCGGCGTGCTTCTGCTGGCCTTGGGGCTTCTGCTGCTTGTGAAGCCGTAACCTGCCGCGATCCGCAGCCGGACCGCGGCAAAAAAATCCCCTGGCGGAAACATCCGGCCAAGGGATTGCAAGCTAGACCGCAGATGAACAGCCTGCCAGAAGCGGTTTGCGCGCAGACGCAGACGAGACGGACTCCGCGCACAGCAACCGGATCCGGACCTACATGGTGCGCAGGCTGACTTCTTTGAGCTGGCGCTGCGTGACAACGCTGGGAGCGCCGGTCATGGGGTCGGATGCCGAAGAGGTCTTGGGGAAGGCGATGACGTCGCGGATGGACTGCTTGCCGCCCAGAAGCATGACCAGACGGTCCAAGCCCAAAGCGATGCCGCCGTGCGGAGGTGCGCCCAGCTCCAGCGCGTGGATCAGGTGGCCGAATTTCTCATCGATATCCGCATCGCTCAGACCGCAGGTGCGCAGGATACGGCGCTGCAGTTCGGCGGTGTGGATCCTGATGGTGCCGCCGCCCACTTCGAAACCATCCATGACCAGGTCATACGAGTAGCTGCCGCACTCAAGCGGAGCCTCTTCGATGAGATGCTGCTGCTCAGGCGGAACCATCGTGAAGGGATGATGCTCGGCGGCGTATTTCTTCTCGTCCTCGTCATAGCGGAACATCGGGAAGTTGACGACCCACAGCAGCGCATGGCCATCACGCGGGACGTTCAGAGCCTCGGCCATGTGCAGACGGAGGGCGGACAGGACGGCGTTGGCCACATCTGCGGAATCGGCAGCGAACAAGACCAGGTCGCCGGGCTCCACGTCCAGAGCCTCCTTCATCTTGGCATAGGTCTCTTCGTCGAAGAACTTGATGATGGGGCTTTTCTCTGCACCATCGGTGGTGTATGCGATCCAAGCCATGCCCTTCGCGCCGTTGGCGGCCGCGATGTTGGCGAGCTTGTCGATGTCGCCGCGGCTCCAGTCGCCAGCGCCTTTGGCATTGATGGCTTTGACCACTCCGCCGGCTTCGACAGCCTTGGCGAACACGCCGAAACCGCAGCCGCGGACGATGTCGGTCAGGTTGACGAGCTTCATGTCGAAGCGAACGTCCGGACGGTCGCAGCCGTAGTACTCCATGGCATCGGCATACTGCATGCGCTGCAGCGGGAACTCATGGGCAACGCCGGCAGCCGCCAGCACTTCGCTCATGACGCCTTCCATCATATCCATGACGTCTTCACCCTCGACGAAGGACATCTCGATGTCGACCTGGGTGAATTCGGGCTGGCGGTCGGCGCGCAAGTCTTCATCGCGGAAGCAGCGGGCGATCTGGTAGT
>CAUWJA010000069.1:0-7295 GCA_963558905.1 uncultured Eggerthellaceae bacterium | reverse complement strand
ACGGTTCGGTTCCAAGCCCGATCTTCTCATACTTGACGGAGGCAAACCCCAGCTGTCGGCTGCGCTGGAGAAACTTGCCGAGCTCGGGGTCGATGACATCCCTGTCTGCGGTCTTGCCAAGCGCGACGAGGAGCTGTTCGTCCCGTGGCAGGAGAGCGGTCCCATTGTGCTGCCGAGCGGTTCGAGCTCGCTGTATCTCGTCAAGCACGTCCGCGATGAAAGCCATCGTTTCGCCATCACCTTCCATCGGGAATTGCGGGGGAAGGCCATGACGAAGTCCATCCTCGATGAGGTTGTCGGACTCGGACCTGTCCGCAAGAAAGCCCTGCTGGCGGCCATGGGCGGTTTCAGGAAGCTGCGCGAAGCGTCTGTTGACCAGATCAAAGCAACCGGTGCGGTGCCCGACGACGTTGCCGAAGAGGTGCATGCGGTGCTTGCACAGTATAATGATGCCCGTCAAGCGAGTGAGGAGCGTTTATGAGCGATGCGAGCAATCCCGAGCTGGTGCTGATCACCGGCATGAGCGGCGCCGGCCGTACCGAGGCCATGCATGCTTTCGAGGATATGGGGTATTACTGTATCGACAATCTGCCTGCGGGATTGCTTTCCGATCTGGTCGCCATGGCGAAATCAGCCGATAGCCCCGCGCCCCGCAAGCTCGCCGTGGTCTGCGACGCCAGGAACAAGGAATTCTTCTACGACCTGATATCCCAGCTCGATCTGCTCCGCGCGCGCGGCGTGCCGTTCCGTATCGTGTTCCTCGATGCCGATGACGGCAAGCTCGTGGCCCGGTACAAGGCCAGTCGCCGGATGCATCCCATGTGCGGCGAAGGGATGACCATCGCACAGGGCATCAAGGCCGAGCGTGAACTGCTGGGGCGCCTGCGCGATGTGGCGGGCGATGTCATCGACACCACCGATACCATGCCCATGCAGCTGCGGACGAAGCTGCATGAGGCGTTCTCCGATCGCAGCGCGCGCGAAGGGTTGGCTGTCACCGTGTATTCGTTCGGGTTCAAACATGGGGCTCCATTGGATGCCGATATCGTCATCGATGTGCGTTTTCTGCCTAATCCGTATTACGATCCTGAGCTCAGGCCGTTGACGGGGCTGGACTCCCGTGTCCGCGATTTCGTCATCTTGCGCGATGAAACCGCAGAGTTTCTGAAAAGCTGGAAGGCACTCCTCGATGTTGTCATGCCCGGTTACGTCGCCGAAGGCAAGCAGCAACTCGCCATCGCGGTAGGGTGCACGGGCGGCCAGCATCGCAGTGTCGCCTTGGCGGAGGCTACAGGCGATTACCTTAAAAACCGCGGCTACCGCGTGAGCGTGGCGCATCGCGACCTCGCTCTGGCGGAATCGGTCGTGCAGGAGCTTTCGGATGATGATGCGGCGGTGCAGTCATGACGGCTCCTTTCACCCATGATCCCGCCGCTACGGCAGCGTTCGCCAGGCTGTTCTCCAAGATGGAAGTTGAGCCGCAATTGTTCGAGGTGCCCTTCGGTCAGCTCAAGGCAGTCGTCATAGGCGGCGGAACGGGCGCGCCGGTTTCCATCCGAACGTTGTTGAGTCTGGGAGTAAAGACTTCGGCTGTAGTCGCCATGGCCGACGATGGCGGTTCGACCGGCATTCTCCGGGAGGAGGCCGGGGTCCTTCCTCCGGGCGATATCCGAAAATGCCTTGCCGCGATGGCCGCTGATCCGGAAGATCCTCTGACCAAGGCGTTTAAGTACCGTTTCGCTTTCGCCCGCAATCATACGTTGGGCAATCTGATGCTGTCCGCCTTGGAGGATGCCACCGGTTCATTTCCCGAAGCCATCGCGATCTGCGGAAAGCTGCTCAATGCCCGCGGCGAGGTGTTCCCGTCGACGCTTGAGAAGGTTCGGCTGAGCGGCCGCACATGCGACGGTGCGTTGCTGGAGGGGCAGGCCACGGTATGCAAATCGAAGACGGCCCTTTCACGGGTGTGGCTGGAATCCGATGCTCCCATCACGGCTTACGAGCCCGCTGTCGAAGCGATCAGGGATGCTGATCTGATCGTGCTCGGTCCCGGCTCGCTGTTCACGAGCATCATCCCCAATCTGCTCGTGCCCGGCATCATCGACGCCATCAGGTCCTCTCGGGGCGTGACGGTGTTCGTCTGCTCCCTTGCCGATATGCAGGGCGAGACATGGGGCCTTTCGGCACGGGAGCATTACGACGCCCTTGCGAGCCACGGTATGGAAGGCAGCATCGATTACATGCTGATCCACAGTCCCGATGCGCTCATTCCCGAAAGCCGGATGGACCGCATGGTGAGTGCGGTCCATGCCCATATGGCGGCTGCTACCGATGCTTCGTCTTCTCAGGCTCTTTGGGACGACTCGGGCGTGCGTCGCGTTTACGTCGATTACAAGGATGTCGAAGCCATCCATTCCAGGGGCACCACCGTGCTGGTCCGCGATCTCGAGGATCCCGTCCAGCCGACCTGGCACGATCCTGAAGCGCTGCGTGCGGCGTTCGGCACCGTCATCAAGCTCTCCCGTTCGCGCATCGGCCGCTTGGACAAGCGCACACCTCTCCGTTGATACCCTATTCGTCAGGATTGCCCCATGTCGTTTACTTCAGATGTCAAAGACGAGCTAACCCGCGTTCCTCCCGAGTGCTCCCATTGCGACAAGGCCGTGCTTGCCGCATTGGTTCGCATCGAAGGGACGTTGCTTCTGTCCGGCGGACGCGGGTACCGGCTTGAGATAGCCACAGAGATCAGTTCGGTTGCCCGCCTCATCATCCGCCTGCTCCATGGCATCTACGATTTGAAGACGGAGCTGACCGTCAGGCGAAGCGTGCTCCATAAGACGCCAAACTACCTCATCACGGTCCCCACGCAGACCGGTCTCGAGGATGCCCTCCACGATTTGGGGGTATTGGGCGATCATGGGCTGGAGCTTGGAATCGAGACCCATCTTGTCGATAAGAACTGCTGTGCTGCAGCCTATCTCCGGGGCGCGTTTTTGGGGAGCGGCTTCGTTTCGGAGCCCCGAGGCGATTTCCACTTCGAAATCACCGTCGAGAGCTCGGACCAGGCGGATGATATCGTCCGTCTTCTGGCTGAACGTGACATTTCCGCCCGCATACTGCGCCGGCGCAGCTCATATACGGTGTATTTGAAGAGCGGGGAGGCCATTTCCGAATTCTTGGCGCTGACGGGAGCGTACCAGTGCGCTTTGGCCATGGCCAACGAGCGAGTCCGGAAAAGCGTGCGCAATGATATCAACAGGCGTGTCAATGCCGAGGTCGCCAATCAGGCCAAGAGCGCTGAAGCCGCCATCGATCAGATCGTCAGCATACGAAAGCTGGCGGAAAGCGGGAAGGTGGCCGAGTTGCCTCCCGGGCTGCAGGAATTCGTGAAGCTGCGATTGCAGAATCCCGATGCGAGCCTTAAGGAGCTCGGCGAAAAGGCGAATCCGCCTCTTTCGAAAAGTGCGGTCTACCATCGTGTCCGAAGGCTCGAGGAGATAGCTCGCAACCTTTGATTTGCATGCTCGAATGCCGATCGGGCATGCAGGCCCATCGGCGGCGGGTGAAGCGATCGGGACCTCCCATGTCGTTCCAGACCCCGCATTTGGCCCCAGCCCCCGCATTTATCGCGATTTCCGCTTGGCACTTTAGTCGGTTGGAGTATAATCCCTCGAATCTTCACGGCTTCTGTGTGTGAGGCTGTTGTATTGGAAACGGAAAAAGGAAAGCGAATGGCAATCAACGACAACGATTACTCCCTGTCGCGCGTGCCGCAAGATGCGAAGCGTCCGCTCTGGGAGATTCTCTTCATTCGAATCGGCGCCATCTGCTGCGTATCCCAGCTCATGCTGGGCGCTGCTCTCGGCTTCGGCATGACGTTCTGGGGTGCGTTCTGGGCCACCATGTTCGGTTCGGTTCTTCTGCAGGTGGTCAGCTGGGCCATCGGCACTGCGGCTGCACGTGAGGGTCTGTCTACGAGCCTCCTTACCCGTTGGTGCGGTCTCGGCAAGATGGGATCCGCGCTGTTCGGCGGCGTTGTGGCAATCTCCATGGTCGGCTGGTTCGGTGTCCAGAACGCGGTGTTCGGCGAAGGCATGTATGACATCACCGGTCTGTTCAATTATCCCATCTGGGCGGCCATCACGGGCATCGGCATCACGGTCCTCGTCGTCTTCGGCATCAAGGCCATCGCCAAATTCGCCACGGTGTTCGTCCCCTTGTTCGTCATCGTTGTGATCTGGTCTTCCGTGATCGTGCTTGGCGACCATGGCGCTACCGATCTGATCAATTCGTTCCCCGGTCCCGCACTGAGCTTCGGCGCAGCGGTCACTCTTGTTGCCGGCGGCTTCATCGCGGGTGCCATCTGCACTCCTGACTACGCCCGCTTCCTGAACAACGGCAAGCAGGTGTTCTGGATGACGCTCATCGGCACGTTTTTGGGTGAGCTCGGCATGAACCTGCTGGCTGTCATCCTGGCCCATGCCACCGGTACGGACAATATCGTCGATATCATGCTTGCCACTTCCGGCGTCATCGGTGTGTGCATCGTCGTTTTCTCCACTGTTAAGCTCAACGACATCAACCTGTATTCCTCGGGTTTGGGCGTCATGACCATGATCAATGCGTTCTTCAACGTCAAGGTCAGCCGCAATGTCGCCATCTGGACGCTCGGTATCATCGGCACCGTGCTCTCCATGGTCGGCATCATCAACTACTTCACTGATTTCCTGTCGCTGCTCGGTGTGTTCGTTCCTCCCGTGGCCGGCATCGTCGTCGTCGATTACTTCATCCTCAAGCGCAATCGTGCCGAGCTTGAGGCCACGCGCGAGAGCGGCGAGCTTCCCAAGCGTGTCGAGAAATGGAATCCGATCGCGCTTGTCTGCTGGCTTCTCGGCTTCATCATCGGTGAAGTCACCAGCATCTACGGTATCGGCATCCCCGGTCTGCAGTCGCTGATTCTCTCCGGCGTTCTGTATTGGGCCATGATGAAGGTCTACGCTTGCGTGAAAAAGGTCGACGTCGTCAAGTTCGCCGAAACCGATCAGGTGCTCTGATCGATCCGCTTCATCCATCATCCCCGATAGGTTCAAGAGCCGGATTCTTCACAGGTCCGGCTCTTTGCTTTGGCGGGAATGCGCGCTCGGGAATGACGCTTCAAATCGAGCCCGTGCAGTTCAATGCGACCACCGAACCTCCACATGGCTTACGTTGGAATTGGCTTACAGGTGTCATTTACAGTACAATAGTCGTTTGAGATTGACGGCCTTGCTGCGTCGTCATGGACTCCGATGATTCCGGGGATCCGGATTCCGATATTTCAACCATCGAACTGATGCACGGCGGCGGTTCATCCTTTTGTTTCAAGCCCCCGTGTTTTGATTTCCTATCCGCCATCTGACAAAGGAGAGTTTTGGCTACTGAAAACAAACCCACGATGAATTCCCAGCAATCTGCAAAGAAAGACATTCCGCGCGATGGCGCTGCCCAAAACGGCGGTTCATTTCGCTCCCGCAAAAAGAAGACATACGCGCATAAGCATGTCTCACTCGATCACGAGCGCCCTCAGCTCACCCCTCAGTCGGAAGCCGTAGAGCAGCACTTCGGCAAGCCCCGTACCCGCAATGCCCGGCGCTCATCCGGGGAGACCGTGCGCGGCGCCGTTAAACGGGATTCTTCCGCGAAGCTCCAGGTCGTGCCTTTGGGCGGACTTGACGGCATCGGCAAGAACATGACCGCGTTCGTCTGCGGCGATGACATGCTGCTCGTCGATGCGGGTTTGATGTTTCCCGATGACGACCATCCCGGCGTCGATCTGATCCTGCCTGACTACACGTTCGTCCTCGAGCATGAAGACAAGCTGCGGGGCATCGTCATCACGCACGGGCACGAAGACCATACCGGCGCGCTGCCGTATCTCATGAAGGATCTCTCGCGCAAAGTGCCGATCTACGGCACCAAGATGACCCTCGGTCTCATCGAAGGCAAATTCAACGAGCATCGCGTCAAGGCGAAGCTCAACCAGATCAATGCGGGCGATGAGATCAAGCTCGGATGCTTCGTCATCGATTTCTTCGCCGTCAATCACAGCATTCCGGGCGCGGTGGGCTACTTCCTCCAGTCGCCTGCGGGAAACGTCCTGCACACCGGTGACTTCAAGCTCGACCAAACGCCCATCGACGGCGTGCATACCGACTTCGGTGCATTGTCGCGCTTCGGGCGCATCGGCGTGGATCTGATGCTGTCGGACAGCACGAACGCCATGAATCCCAGTTTCACGCCCTCTGAGGCCGAGGTCGGCAAGAATCTGCGCCGCATCATCGAAAACGCCAAGGGACGCGTCATCATCGCCAGCTTCGCGAGCCATATCCACAGGCTCCAGCAGATTGCCGATGCTGCGGTGGCGAACGGCCGCAAGGTGGTTGTCACCGGGCGTTCCATGGTGCAGAACACCGATATCGCGCGTCGGTTGGGATATCTCAAGATCCAGGATACCGATCTTATCGATGCCTACGATCTCAAGGGCATCCCCGGTGACAAAGTGGTCATCATGTGCACGGGAAGCCAAGGGGAGCCGCTATCAGCGCTTGCCCGCATCGCCAACGGCGAGCATCGTACGATCGAAATCGAGGAAGGCGATACGGTCATCATCTCCGCAACGCCTGTCCCCGGCAACGAGAAGGCCGTCACCCGCGTAGTGAACTCTTTGGCCAAGATCGGTGCCGATGTCTGGGACAAGCGCCGTGCCATGGTGCATGTATCGGGACATGCCAGCGCCGAAGAGCTCAAGCTCGTGCTGTCCATCGTTCAGCCGAAGGCATTCATGCCCGTCCATGGCGAGGCCATGCATCTGCGTGCGCATGCGCAGCTTGCAGAAGCGACAGGTGTCGATCGCCGCAATATCTTCATCTGCGATAACGGCGAGTCGCTGGAGCTGACCTGCAACGGTGTGCGGCGCGGCGAAATCATCGAGAACGGTATCGTCTTCGTCGACGGCTTGTCGGTCGGCGATACCTCGAAGGATATCCTCGATGAGCGCCAGTCCCTCTCTGAAAGCGGAGTCGCCCTCATCGCAGCTGCCGTCGATGCCCGTTCCAAGAAGATCATCGGAACGGTTCATGTTGAAATGCGCGGCATAACAGGCGGAGATGTTTCCGAACTTCGCCGCGAAGCCACCGATGCCGTCCGCGTCGCATTGCGCCGTGGACTTGAGCGCGGCTCAAAGGGCAAAGACCTTGAAAAGCAGTGCAGGGATTCGTTGCGATCGCTGCTTTGGGAACGCATCAAGCAGCGTCCCA
>CAUWJA010000068.1:0-7300 GCA_963558905.1 uncultured Eggerthellaceae bacterium | reverse complement strand
TGATGTCGATGGTTGCCATGGCGCATCCTTTCGATCGGCGGTTTGCCTGTTGCGGTTCAACCTGAACATATTACCGCAGGTTTGCGTTTGCGGCCGCAATCGTATGGAGGAGCATTCAGTTTTGTGGTCGCCTTGTGTTGGCCTGCCGCTCAAGATGACGCAGCGATAACGAAATGATGGTAGCTGTGTTCCGGATGGCTGCTTGCAAGGTCGCTTTGCAGATGCGGTGGTAGAGTTTCGCCATGGAAACACGATAGACCGTCGGGCCAGCCGCCGCGGTCGTTTGAAATCGCATACGAGAAGGAGCGTGAACGAGATGACTGAGAGTCCAGATCCCCGCAATAATCCCGCCGTCCAACCCGAGGCCCAGCCTCAGGCCCCGGTCCAGCCCCAGCCCGTCGCCCAGACGCAGCCGCAGGGGCAGGCGCCGGTTCAGCCTGATGCCTACGCGCAGCAGGCCGCCCAGGCCCAGGCGCAGGCCAACGCCCAGGCCCAGGCCGCCGCTGCGGAATCCTATCGCCAGCAGGTCTACCAGGCGTACTCCCAGCAGCCGCAGGCCCCGTACGCCCAACCTTCCGCGCCTGCGCATGCCGCTGCCAAGCCTTCGGCCGGCAAGACGTTCGCCGCCGGATTCGCGGGTGCGGCGCTGGCTGTCGTCCTCGGCCTGGGCGGGTTCGCCGGGTGCCAGGCCCTGACCGGCGCGGCCGATCAGGACGGGCAGTCCTCCAGCTCTTCGACGGGGTCGTCGTCCGCTTCGACGATCGGTGACATCGTGGTCGACGGCGAGGACACCACGCTTGCCGAGGCGGTTGCCGCCAAGGCGCTGCCGTCCATCGCATCCATCGACACGTACCAGCGCCAATCTTCCAGCATGTCCGGCATGTTCGGACGTGAAGGGACCAGCAGCGATTCCGATTCCGCCCTCACTGAGCTCGGTCTCGGCTCTGGCGTCGTCATCAGCGAGGACGGCTACATCATCACGAATTACCACGTGATCGAAGGCGCTGACGAGGTCCATGCAACCGTGGCCGGCGTCGAGTATGTCGCCGAAGTGGTCGGAAGCGACCCATCCAGCGACATCGCCGTGCTCAAAGTGGATGCGCAGGGCCTTGATGCCATCGAGGTCGGCAGCTCGTCCGATCTTGAGGTGGGTCAATGGGTGATGACGCTCGGCAATCCGTTCGGTCTTGAGAATTCCGTGTCGACAGGCGTCGTTTCGGCCATGCAGCGTTCTTCCACCATGACCGGTGAAGATGGGTCGACGGTGATCTATCCCAACATGATACAGACCGATGCCGCCATCAATCCCGGCAACTCCGGCGGTGCGCTTGTCGATGCCAACGGCGATCTGATCGGCATCAACACGCTGATCACCTCCTATTCGGGATCGAGCTCCATGGTCGGTTTCGCCATCCCCATCGACTACGCGATGGGCATCGTCGACCAGATCATCGCCGGTGAAACCCCGACGCATGCCCAGCTCGGCGTATCCATGGCGACCCTGACGCCCGATGCCGCAGCATACTATGGGCTGCCTGTGGACAGCGGTGTCCTCGTGGCGAACGTCTATGAGGGAACCGCAGCCGAAGAGGCGGGTCTTCAGCGCGGAGATGTGATCGTGTCCTTCGATGGAGAGGCCGTGACCGACGCTTCCGAGCTCATGCTGGATGTTCGCGAGCATGCCGTGGGCGATACGGTCGAGCTCGAGGTCGTGCGTGACGGCAAGCAGCAGACCGTCAACGTCACGCTCGGTTCCGATGAGTCTTCCCAGTCCTCCAACGGATGGGGCTACGGAGAGGGTTCCGGTTCCGGTTTGGGCAACGGCTTCTGGGGCAACTGACACGCATGCGAGGCGGGGATGCCCGACGGGCGGCCCCGCAACGTCCCGACCCGTTTCGGCCAAATGCGCCGAACTTGAGAAAAAGGCTGCGCGACGATGCGCGGCCTTTTCTTTTCACGTAAGATGGTTCAGACCGAAATGAAAGGGGTTTTTCATGCCTGAAGGATACAAGTACCGTCGCGTGTTGCTGAAGTTGTCGGGTGAAGCGCTTATGGGCGATGCCGGCTACGGCATCGATCCGAAAGTCATCGACGATTTGGCCGAGCAGATCAAGGAAGTCGTCGACGATGGGGTCCAGGTGGCCATCACCGTAGGCGGCGGCAACATCTTCCGCGGCGTGGCGGGCAGTGCAAACGGCATGGATCGCGCCCAGGCTGACTACATCGGCATGCTGGCCACCGTCATGAACGCGCTCGCGTTGCAGGATGGCCTGGAGCGCCACGGCGTGCAGTCCCGCGTTCAGAGCGCCATCGAGATGCATCAGGTTGCCGAGACCTACATCCGCCTGCGCGCGATCCGCCATATGGAGAAGGGCCGCGTGGTCATCTTCGCCGCCGGCACCGGCAATCCGTACTTCACCACCGATACCACCGCTGCTTTGCGCGCGTGCGAAATCGATGCCGAATGCATGATGAAGGCCACCAAGGTGGACGGCATCTACGACAGCGACCCCAAGAAGAATCCCGATGCGAAGAAATATGACAAGATCAGCTACCTGGAGGTTTTGACCAAGGAGCTCAATGTCATGGACGCCGCAGCCATTTCGCTGTGCAAGGACAACGAAATGCCGCTTCTGGTCTTCGACCTCACCGTGCCCGGCAACATCCGCCGTGCGCTGCAAGGCGAAGATGTGGGAACGTTGGTGTACTAGGCAGTCAAGGGGACGTGCAATCCATACAGTCTGAGGAGGACATGATGATCGACGAGATTATGCTTACCACTGAAGAGGGCATGGAAAAAGCCCTCCATAACCTGCGCGAAGCGTTCGTCAGCGTGCGCACGGGCCGTGCGAACGCCATGGTGCTCGACAAGATCCGCGTCGACTACTACGGTGTTCCCACGCCCATCAACCAGATGGCCGCCGTGAAGACGCCCGATGCCCACATGCTCACCATCGAGCCTTGGGATAAATCCATCCTGCGCGCCATCGAGGCCGCCATTCTCGCTTCCGACCTGGGCATCACGCCCTCCAATGACGGCGCGGTCATCCGCCTGCCGTTCCCCACGCTCACCGAGGAGCGCCGCCGCGAGATGGTCAAGCAGTGCAAGACCTACGCCGAAGAGGCCCGCGTCGCCATCCGCAATGTGCGCCGTGACGCCAACAGCAAGGTCGAACATGCCAAAAAAGAGGGGGAAGTGACCGAGGACGACGCGCGCCGTGCCGAGGAGCGCATCCAGAAGGTCACCGATAAATACATCGCCACGGTCGAGGAGATGTTCAAGAAGAAGGAAGCCGAGGTCATGGAGATCTAGTCTCCGCTGCGGACCTCGGGCGGCGGAGCGGGCATCCGGTTGTCGGGTGCCCGCTTCGTGCACTCGGATTGGATGGAATGCCCATGGACAAACCTCTCAACGTGATTTTCCCCAAGCCTCCTGAGGGGCTCGATCCCGCAGCGCTTGACGCATCGCGGATACCCGAGCACGTCGCGGTCATCATGGACGGCAACGGACGCTGGGCGAAAAAGCGTGCCCTGAATCGGCTCAAGGGCCACAAAGCGGGCATCGAAGCCGTCCGCGAGACCATACGATGCGCCTCTGACCTGGGAGTCCGTTATCTGACTATCTATTCGTTCTCCACGGAGAACTGGAAGCGTCCGGAAGATGAAGTCGTCGGATTGATGGATCTGTTCGCCAAGACCATGCTGGCCGAAGTCGATGAGCTTCATGAAGAGCATGTGCGGGTCAAGACCATCGGAGATGTCTCCATGCTTCCCCAGGAGACAAGGGATGCCTTCGACGCGGCATGGGAGAAGACCCGGGACAACACGGGCATGACGCTGCTTGTCGCGGTGAACTACGGTTCACGCCAGGAGATCCTCCATGCGGTCCAGGCATGCATGCGCTATGCGGTCATCGAGGGGGAGGAAACCGGGCAGCTGCCCGTTGTGACGGAGGAGATCTTCGAGCAGGGGCTCTATACCGCCGGCATACCCGATCCCGACCTGGTCATCCGCACATCGGGGGAGATGCGCGTATCGAACTTCCTTCTATGGCAGATGGCGTATTCCGAGTTTTACTGCACAGATGTGCTGTGGCCTGATTTCAACAGATACGACTTCCTGCGCGCGCTGCTCGATTTCCAGAGCCGCGACCGCAGGTTCGGCGGGGTGGTCCAGTGAGCGAACTGAAGGAAAATGCCGCAGTGCCCGAGGATGCGATGTCTGAGGCTCCTCAGGCTTCCGGCGCCGTCCGTTCGAGCGAACCCGAAGACGCCGTTGCCTTGGACGCGGCGGTGCGCCGCGAGACAAGCGCTCCGTACCATGCCGCCAAACGCCATGCCGTATCGCGCAAAGATGCGGCGAAGGCCTTCGTCCATGATAAGACGCCCGACAAGCTGAAGAATCCCACGGATATCCAGGTGAGGTTCCGTACGGGCTTCGTGTACGTCTCCATCTCGCTGGTCTGCGCGTTGGCGTGCGACTTCACCACGGTCCTGCTGCTGTGCGCCTTGGCGGGCATCTCCGCCGGCGAACTGTTCTACATGTTCCGCAGCGACGCGAAGCTGCCCAACGAATTGCTGGGCATCATGGCCGCCATCGCGTATCCCATCAGCGTGTGGCTTTTCGGCCTGGACGGAGCGTTGCTGGTCACGGGCGCATTGCTGCTGGCGCTTCTGGTGTGGTATGTCTTCTGGTCCCGTGCCCGCATCGGCGATGTGGGCGTGTCGTTTTTCGGCGCCGCCTACACCGGCCTGCTTCTGTCCGGACTCATCGTGGTGCGCATGTCGCTTGACGGCATCTGGGGCGGCGTGCTGGTCTGCGCTGTCTTCTGCTCCGTTTGGGCCAACGATTCGTTCGCCTACCTGGTGGGCAGCAAGCTGGGAAAGCACAAGATGGCCCCGCGCATCTCCCCGAAGAAGAGTTGGGAGGGGTTTGTCGGCGGCATGCTGGGATCGGTTGCCGTCTGGTGCGCCATCTCCTTTATCCCGGGTGTCGAGATGAGCATCGTGCAAGCTGTGTGCTTCGGCGTCATCGTCGGCTTGTTCGGCGTGTTGGGCGATTTGGCCGAAAGCCGCATCAAGCGCAATTCAGGCGTCAAGGATTCGGGCACCATCATGCCCGGACATGGAGGCCTGCTCGACCGCTGCGACTCGCTGTTCTTGGCGTCGGTCATCGCTGCGGTGCTGCTGGTGGGCGGCGGATGCATTCCGTACGTGCTTTAGGTTCTGCCGGCCGGCATCCGATTGCGGAGCCGGCCTTTTCGCTGTGTAGGAAGGATCGGATATGAACACCTTCGATGTCGACGGCTCCCATGCCTCTGCAGATGCGGCCTCTCTCAAACGCATCGTCGTTTTGGGAAGCACCGGATCCATCGGAAGGCAGACGCTGGATGTGGCCCGCAGGCACCCCGATAAGATCGCCGTGGTGGGTCTGGCCGCCAACTCGAGCGTGGCCGAGGTGATTCGCCAGGCGCATGAATTCGGTGTGACCCATGTGGCCTTCGGGGATGAATCCGTCGCGGCCCATCCCGTTTTGGCCGGGCTTTCCGGTTCCCATGGGGCGGGGCATCCGGGAGTCGGCATAGGGTTCGGCGCCGAGGCGCTGCTTGAGCTTGTGCGCATGCCCGAGGTCGACTGTGTGGTGAATGCGCTGGTGGGCGCAGCCGGGATGCGTGCGAGCTATGAGACGCTGGCGTGCGGCAAGCAGTTGGCGCTTGCGAACAAGGAGAGCCTTGTGGTGGCGGGCGATCTGATCATGCCCCTTGCGGCGCAGCCGGGTTCGCTCATGCCCATCGATTCGGAGCACGGCGCCATTTACCAGTGCCTGCTGGGAGAGCGCCGCGAAGAGGTTTCTGCTCTATGGGTGACCGCTTCGGGCGGGCCGTTCCGCGGGCGCTCGCGGGAGGATCTTGCCGGCATGACGGCGAAGGAGGCCCTGGCGCATCCGACATGGAAGATGGGTCCGAAGATCACCATCGATTCCTCGACCCTCATGAACAAGGGGCTCGAGGTCATCGAGGCCCATCATCTCTTCGGCATGCCCTACGACCGGATCAAAGTGGTCGTGCAGCCCCAGAGCGCCATCCACTCCATGGTCGAGTATTCCGACGGCAGCGTCAAAGCCCATCTGGGTACCACGGATATGCGGATTCCCATCCAATTCGCCTTGAGCTACCCGGATCGCTGGGATGCGCCTGTCGAGCCGCTTGACTTCACGAAGCTGGGAAGCCTGGAATTCTATCCGGCGGATACCGAGACGTTCAAGTGCCTGGCCCTGGCGCGTCAGGCAGGCAGTACGGGCGGCACGCTCCCATGCGCCATGAATGCCGCCAACGAGATTGCGGTTGCTGCGTTTCTGGCTGGAGATTGTGCGTTTTTGGATATCGCGGACTGCGTTGAGGAGGTCATGTCGGTGCATGATGTCCGAAAGGTTGAAAGCTTGGACCAGCTCTCTGAGGTGGATGCGTGGGCGAGGATGCAAGCGCGCAACGTGCTTGCGCGATAGAGGTGCGCTCCGCAGGCTCGCGAGGGCATGAGAGGTTTATCTTCGATGGACATCGTTTTGATGATTCTGTATGTCACCATCGTGCTTGGCGTGCTGGTGTTCATCCATGAGGGCGGCCATTTTCTGGCCGCCCGTGCATTCGGCGTGCGAGTGACCGAGTTCATGCTGGGGCTGCCCGGTCCCAGCATCGGTTTCACCATCGGCCGCACCCGTTTCGGCATCACGGCCATACCGCTGGGCGGATATGCGCGCGTGTGCGGCATGGAACCGGGGGCGGAGAATCCCCATCTGCAGCGGGCTTTGGCCTTCGCCTACGACCGCGGCACGGTGGACGCCGATGATTTGGCCGAAGAGCTGGGGATCAGCGTCGATGATGCGATCGATGCGCTCTACGTGCTGGTCGAATGGGGGAGTTTGACGCCCCCCAAGAAGAGCGACGAGTACAACACCTTCCGCACTCCCGCGTTGCGCGACCGCCGTCGCGGCATCGATGAGGCGGAGGGGACGCCGCGGTGGTATCCGAGCGCTCGCAGGCTGTATGAGTCCGAGCGCCGCCAAACGTACCGCGCGCTGCCGTTTTGGAAGCGCTCGGTCATCCTTTTGGCCGGCATCATCGTCAATCTGCTATTCGCCGTCGCCGTGTTCATGATCGCGTTCTCCGTTGTGGGCGTCGACATGGTCGATCAGGCCGGCACGGTGTTCCATGTGGTGGTTCCCCCGGCCGATGCGCTTGCCGCCGGAGTCAACTACATCGGCAGGGTGGGGCAGGCCATCCTGGGTCTGTTCAACCCGCAGA
>CAUWJA010000067.1:0-7309 GCA_963558905.1 uncultured Eggerthellaceae bacterium | reverse complement strand
CCCATGCCTTCCTCAAACGCGCATTCCACTTCAGAAGGGGTTACGGCGAAGCTTTTCAGATTGCCCAGCAGATCCGTGAACCAGAATCGGATGAAATGGACATTGCGCTCTTCAATCTGCTTGAGAACGAAATCGCGTGTGTCGACCATGGGAATCCTTTCATAGGGCGCCGATTGAAAAGGCCGGACGCCGGGGATGGCTGCTGAGCAGGGCCGCGCGCTGCGGCGGCGCGCTACAGACGGCCGCCCGCGCTGCGACGGCGGCGGATGGCTTTGTCGATCATGCCGGGCACGACATCACGGGCATCGCAACCGGCTGTGACGGAATCGGCGGGGCTGACCGAGGGACGTGCGCCCATTCCGCCGCCGCGCTCGCGCTTGCCGCGACCGAACACGGAGTCCTCATCAAGAAGCGAACCCGCTGCCTTCAGCTCATCGAAGACGCTCATAGATACTCCATTCTTGCAAAAACCATACGCCATGATAGCACCCGCAGATGCCGCCATGGGTTTCGTGTCTGTTAACGATTGCGTGTGAAGCGGCCTGTCAGATGCCCATGCGAACGCGCATCACGCGGTTCGCTTCCTGCTCGGCAGCATCGTCGAGCGGATGCAGGATATCGGCCGATTCGCCCCTGCGTCCAAGGGCGCGTGCCAAAAGCCAGTCGGCGACCTGCGGGTTCTTGGGAAGCAAAGGGCCGTGCAGGTAGGTTCCCACCACATTGCCCGAAAGAACCCCTTCGGTTCCATCGGCGCCGTTGTTGCCGTGCGATCCTGCAAGCACCCGTCCGAGAGGAGTGGCGCCTGAGCCCAGATTCGTGCGGCCGCCGTGGTTTTCGAACCCGATGATCGGCGCATCACAGATGGGGCTGGAGATGGCGGCATTGCCTATCAGCCGGCCTTCGCCGCGGACGGTCTCCATGTCGACCACGCCCAAGCCGGGCAGCGTTTCGTCTCCCATGGCATAGCTATGGCCCAGCAGCTGGTACCCGCCGCACACGGCCAGCATCACGCCGCCGTCAGCGGCATATGCGGAAATCTCGTTTCTGCAACCCAGCAGCTGCTCGCAGACTATGCGCTGTTCGCGATCGGTGCCGCCACCGAGCATGACCACATCGGCGCTTGCCAGATCCAAGCGCTGGCCCATGCCGACCGGCTCCACCTCCACGGGGATGCCGCGCCATTCGCAACGCTTGCGCAACACGATGACGTTGCCGCCGTCGCCGTAGAGATTGAGCAGCTCAGGGAACAGATGGACGATACGGATGGGCTTCATGCGCGGCCTCCTTCCAAACGCAGCAATTCAGCACGCACACCGGGCAAAGCGGTGTAATTCGCGATGAAATACACCGGAGGCAGGCTGGCTGAATCGGCGGGCTGCACCGCCCCGCCACAGGCTTCATGCGCCAGCGCCTGCGCCATCTTCGCGGCGGCATCTTCGGCACCTTCGACAACCTGCGCATCGATGCCGGCGTACTTGAGACGCACCTGCACGTCGTTCGCACGGGATCCGCCGGCGAACACATGCAGACCGGGCTGATCGGCGAGCCGTTCGAAATCAATGTCCCAAAGCCACGAGACATCCAAGCCGTCGCCCTCCTGGTCGTTGACGAAAAACGCCACGGCGCGGGCACGGTCGGTAAGGACCATCTGGATGTTCTGGTTGAAGCCGACGGGGTTTTTCGCAAGGTTGCTGACGGCAATCAGCGGTGCGGCGCCATCGGCGGCAGGCAGGTTGTAGCGCTGGAGGCGGCCGTTGTCGGGAGCGAACGCCGCCAACGCAGAGGCGAACGACGCATCGTCGCAGCCCATCAGATGCGACGCGGTGAAAGCTGCCAGCACGTTGTAGACCATATAGATGCCGGTATAGGGGATCTCAACATGGGTGGTCGCAAGCGCACCGCCCATGGCGACGTCCACGTCGAAGGAGAACCCCCGGTCGAGGCGGCGCACATTGCGGGCGGAAAACGCCAGCTCAGGACGGGCGGCTTCACATTCCGAACAACGCCACGCACCCAACTGGCCGTAATGCACGTAGTCGTATTCGAGCGGAGCGCCGCACTGCTGGCAGAAACGGCTATCGGCCACGCGGTCCTGCTCGAGTCCCAAGTCTTCGGCAATGCCGAATGCAATCGTGGGATTGGGAACCTTGGCCGCAACCGATGCGCAGAACGGATCGTCGCCGTTGTAGACGAAGGTGGTTTCCGGCGTCTTCGCCAACGCATCGGCGAACACCTGCTGGACGCGGTCGATTTCGCCGAAACGGTCCAGCTGGTCGCGGAAAAGGTTGAGCAGCATGAAATAGCGCGGCTTGAGCTGGGGCAGCACGTGGGCGGTGTAGAGTTCATCGCACTCGAAGCAGGCCAGGGCGCCGGAGGTGGAGCGCGGCTCGGCGAGCAATGCCGTGATCACGCCGCCGACCAGGTTGTTTCCATCGCGGTTGCACACCACGGTGCGGTCCGGAAACGCCGCATCCAGACAATCCGCCGTGAGATTGACCGTGGTGGTCTTGCCGTTGGTCGCCGAGACGACAATGGCTGATTCCACGCGTTTTCCCAGATGGGACAGGATATCAGGAGCAGCCTTCAGGGCAATGGCGCCCGGAAGATTGCCTGCCGCCTTATGGAACACGGTCCGCTCGGTCCATCGGATCGAACGGCCCAGGCTTTCAGCCAGCGATGCGCGGATGCTCACAGTTTCGCCTTTCCCGTACAACCGTCGCAGGCTTTCGCGCACTGCATCGGCGCAACGCCGAAGGCCCCGTTCGCACGCAGGCAGCACTCGCACGTACGCCGCATTCGCACGCTGACGCCGCGAACCGGATCATTTCCAAGAAACGAAAACGGGGCATGGCGCCCCGCCTTCTTTCGAGAACCCAGCTATTATACGCACGGCGTGCGGGGCGCGCGGGCGCGGACGCGCATTCCACGGAATCAGCGCGGGCAGGCTTGGGATCCGGCCTGATCGCATCGAATACGCACAGACAGGAGCGGCACCGAAGACCGGCGGAATCAGAACCGAACGCTTTTCTTCAAGCCGTTGCACAGCAGCATGATGCCGCGAACCACCAGGTAGACGCCCATGAACACCAGGATGCTGCCCGGCGCCGCGAACAACATGATGCCGCACAGCACGCCGATGATCCCCGAGACCAGCACGACCATCCACATGCCGACGCCGATGCGATGCATGGTGACGGAGCTGGCGATCTCGAATACGCCGAACACCAGAAACGCCAAGCCGATCAGCCACGGAAGCACCACGGAGAATACCCACGGAAACACCACCAGAAGCAGGCCGATCAGCACATCCAGGATGCCGTACGTCACCGCCCACGGGCGCAGAAGCGATCCGCCGGTGAGCCTGTACGATGTCACGAAACCGAATATGCCCGAAATCAGGAATGCCACGCCGGCCAGAATGGTAAGGGTCACCAGGGAAGCGTTGGGCCAGACGAAGAACACCACGCCCATGGCAATCAGGATCGCACCCGATATGACCGCGCCCCAGTCGCGACGGCCCTTGAAGGAGAACCCGCCGCGCGGAGCTTCGCCGCCGTAGAGGGAACCGCCGTGCTGGAAGAACCGGTCATCGGCCGCATCCCACGACACCGATGTCCGCGTACGATACGGGGATGACGCTTCGCCGCCGGCATCCCGCGAGCCATGCTCCGTCCATTCCTCGCGCGGCTGCAATACTGAATTCGACATCTCGACCCCTCTCCCCTGCTGCATCCTCTCCCGCCGAGCCATGGCATCACGTTCGGCTGCTGCGTCGTCGAATCGCGTCGGCGCCCATGCGGCCGGGTCCTTGCGGTTGGACCTTTGCGTCGGGACCCTCGCGGCTGAGCCCTTGCGGTCGGACGCAGAATCTTTCACCATTGAGTTTCCGCCCCTACCAGCAGAAACGGGGCGGGAATCGCGAATCGCAACCAATCCGTTGACCGAACGCCACCGCACGGTTGATTTGCTTGGCGAAAGGATGGCCTCACCGGCAACGTACGCAGAGGGCGGCGGTGCCGCCCTTTTCGCGCTGCCACACGCCGCCTTCGGATCGCAGCCTGCACTGCTGCGCACCACCCGCAGACCCCAACCTGCACCGTTGGACGTGTTTTTCGGGCCCGAAACCCCGAAAAAGGCGCATAGCGGTGCATTTAATCATCCTCGGGGATGATTATTCTCAATTAGAGATAACTCTGAACTGGCATTTCGAAAAACACGCATATTGGTGCAGCCGAAAAACACGTGAAATGATGCAGGGCAAGCCCGCAAACGCGAACTCCCCTACCGCACGTGGTCCATGAAAGACGGCCAACGTCATTGTTTTTCGATAGCGGTGGTGCGGGGCATATTGCGGATGAGGGGCGGGGCGGCAAACAGGGCTTCACAGACCAGGTCGCGCGAACGCAGCTCATGCGACGCGCCGTTGGCGGCATTGTCCAGAAACCGTACCAGATACGTAAGGTCGGGCGCGATAACCGCCTTAGCATTCCGGTAATTCGCACGCACCAAAGCATTGCGGAAATAGCGGGCATTATCCGCAAATGGACCGTTATCGATATCGAATCCCACATTATCCAGATACAGTTCGGCGAAAACGGCAACCGTCCTGGTATTGCCCTCCTTGAATGGATGCACCTGCCAGATATGGGATATAAATGATGCCAGGTTGTCCAAGTCGGATCCGGTCAAAGCAGTGCTGTACACATGGCCAGCCTCGGCAGCGAAGAACATAGCCAAGGTTTTCTCGATGAATTCTGGAGCCCCATACGGAACGCTGTCACCATTCAGGATGTATTCACGTTCTACAAGCTGCTCAGCCTTATAGATTCGGGGAGCATAAACAGCCTGGTCGAGGTCTTGAAACAGATAACGGTGGATATGGGAGAGCATCGAAGGCGCCATGACGAACGAACGTCGGGACAGAAGCTCCGTGATGCGATGACTGACTAGGCGCGATCCTGCATAACGCGATCATCTCTGGGTCAGCCGATATCTGCGCCTAGGGCTGGTTTTCGTCCCAATGCCTTCGACAACCCCCTAGTCGATCAGGGAATTGATGTAAGCGCGGACGGTCTTCGCGGTGACACCCGCAGCATCGGCAATCTCGAGTGCGCTGGAGCTTTCATGCTCGGATAGATATGCGATGATCACCTGCTCGGTGTTTTCGCGCGTATAGGCCGCGCCTTCTTCCTCCGTCATCTTCCTGTGGTGAATTTTGAAATCGAATTCGTCAAGCGTGCTGCTCACCACAGGGCTGTCCAGCAAAGCCGCCTCAAGCTCGCGGTTGATAGTCGGATACCCAGAGCCGCAGATTGCGCGAAGCGGTTAGTCGGGCACATCCGTACTCAAACCCAAGCTTGAACCCAAACCTAAAACTTCCTAAGTAGGAGCCAATACTTCCTAAGTAGACTTCCTAAGTTTCCTAAGTAAACTTCCTAAGTTTCCTAAGTTCGTTTCCTAAGTACAGGTTCTAGTTCTCAGCTGATTCGCCGGTCAATTGGGCATAGAGCTCGAACAAATGCGCCACGATGCGCTCCTCGTCGCCGTTGAAATCCACGCCGTATGCAGCCTCGACCGCGGCATCGAGCGCCTTGTGGGCGGAAAGCAGGTCCATGGGCATCTTGTCGGGGTCGTAGAGATCAGCGAGCGTTTTGCCGGGATGCGCCGCGCGGGCATCCAGCACGGCCTGCGCGCAGGATTCGATGCGATCGCGAACCTCGGGCGAAACAGCCTCCTCCACCGGCACGCCAAGTGTCTCCCGCGTGACGCCCGGCCATGCAAAGTTGTTGTAGACGATGGTATTCGCATAGCTGTAATCGCTCTTCAGCCTGCCGGCAACGACTCGCATCCATGCATTATGGAACTGCGACATCATGAGGCCGAAGACATACAGCGCATCCGTCGGAATGAAATACAACTTGTCACCAGGAATCATGCCGTCATCGACGAAGCCCATGGGGATATAAGCACGACGCTCCGAAGAAACCTTTGGCACACCGATATACGGAATATCCTTGAACTTCCCACACGGTCGCAGAAGATGCGGGGTGCCCTTAAGCTTGAATGCATCGCCCGTAGGAGTCTGAGCAGATCTCCATTCCCTGCACTTCACCACCCGCTCTGCAATGAAAGGATGCTCATCAAAGGTTGAAGCATCCGCATCGACAAGCCAGAGACAATAGCGATCATCACCTTTGATGAAGTCCGCACCCATCGAGAACGGACGAATCCAATCTACGAGAAGATGATCCTCCGCAATTTCCTCAGCATATTCGTTCGCACTAAGCAGCAGACATCCGTTATCAGTCGGCTGAAAACCCTTAGCCATCCCCTCAACACAACATAGTGGATTCATACGCTTCTCCACAAACACGTTAGAAGAAGGTTGCAAGTAGCCATTGATATTCTCGACCGGACGGACATGGCCTTCCCGATCGAACAACAAGCGCTCATGCCTTCCGACATATGAGAAGCCGACGATGACCACATGCACATGCGCCTGGTCGTTCGCCTCGCTGTTCCACACGAAAGACTGCCATGCGAAGTCGATGCCAATGCCCTGCTCGAAAAGCGGCCACCACAGCGGCTCGACCTGCTGACCTTGGCAGATGCTGTTGGTGGACACGAACGCCGCACGCATGCGGGAATCGCGCATGTATTCTGCGGCCTTCTTGTACCAGCACGCCACGTAGTCGACCGTCTTCACCTTGCCGAACAGCATCTCGCGATCTTCCGACTGCGACTTCGACAGGTTCGAATACCCGAGGAACGGCGGGTTGCCGCAGATGAAGCTGCACTGCTCGGCCGGCAGGACATCGTTCCAATCCATGCGCAGAGCATTGCCTTCATGGATGTTGCCGTTGCTCTTCAGGGGCAGGAAATCGAAAGGCTGCAGCAGGATCTCCTGCGTGGCCTCCATCATCTGCTCTTCGGCGATCCACAGCGCGGTCTTGGCAACGCTCACGGCGAAGTCGTTGATTTCGATGCCGTAGAACTGGCTGATGGACACTTTGATGGGCGCAGCGTCCTGGTCGAAGCCCAGGCCCATCTGGTCGCCCTGCAGGTCTTCCAGCACGCGATTTTCAAGTTTGCGCAGGCTCAGGTAGCTCTCCGTCAGGAAGTTGCCGCTGCCGCACGCAGGGTCGAAGATGCGCAGGCTGCCGAGCTTACGCTGGAACGCCTTCAGCTTGATGGTGCGGTTCTTCTCCACCTTCTCGCCTTCAATCTCCGTGAGCTCCGCGCGCAGATCATCCAGGAACAGCGGGTCGATGACCTTGTGGATGTTCTCGATGCTGGTGTAGTGCATGCC
>CAUWJA010000066.1:0-7361 GCA_963558905.1 uncultured Eggerthellaceae bacterium | reverse complement strand
GCCTGGCCCGCATGGGGAAACTTTCGAAGCGCGAAACCGAAGTGCTGGGGCTGATCGCCAAAGGACGGTCGACGCCGCGCATCATGGACGAGCTCAAACTGTCCAAAAACACCGTCAACACCCATACTAGCCACATCTATCAGAAGCTGTCCGTGCACTCACGCCAGGAATTGCTCAATCTTTTGGAAGAGTCCGCCGGCGAGCACGGACGCTAGCATCCGCAGCCCGTCGCGGCAGATGCCATTGCGGCTCCCGCGATGTGCATCCCTCGCCGCACATCCCGCACCGCTGCGTCCTGCCCGCCAAAGCAAAAAGCCGCACCCCGCAGCCCGCGAATGCGGGCCATGCGGCGTGCGGCTCGATCTTCCTGAGCGCCAGGGCCCCGGGAAGCGCCATGTTCAGATTTGCTACTTCTGCTCGGCCTGCGCCTCTGCGGCCTTGGCGGCTTCAACCTCGCGGTGATGCGCTTCCTTGGCGGCCTTTTTCGCCTGGTCGGATTCCGCCTTCAGCTCGGCAATGGTCTTGGGAGCCTGTTCAGGCTCATCCGCCTTCGGCGTTTCATGGGAAGATGCGACAGCCTCAGAACCTTCGCCCTTGTCTTTCTTGAAGCGGCCGAAGAATCCGCCCTGCTGTTTGCGCTCGGCCTTCTTTTCGGCCTTTTCCTCAGCCAGCTGATTGGCGGCCTGGGTGGCGCGGTAGTTCTTGGCGAGCTTGGGGTTCTTCTTCAGCATTTCAGCCTGATACTTGCGGCGCACTTTGCGGATTTTGGCGAAGTCGATGTAGAGAGCGCCGATGATGCACGCGTAGGCAAGCACCAGCGTGACGATGCTCATGCCCTCGGGAATGACATTGCGCCCGAAGAACGAGACGCCGGTGATGACGATTGCGGCGATGAGCAGCGCCCACCAGATGCGGCGCAGGTTCTTGTATTCCTGGGTGGGGGGATTGTAGTACACGCGATCGAGCTCGCGCTGCTTAGCCTGCTGCTGCTTGCGGATGGCCTTCTTCTCGGCCTTCGACTTGCCCGCAGGCCTCACGTAGACGCTTGCAGCCGCCTTGGTCTTGGGCTTGGCGGATGCGGCCGACTTCTTCGTCTGGCCTTTGACTTTGTCGGTCTGATAGCGATCGTTCATCGGGTTGCGCTGTGACACTTATCCGGTTCCTTCCGTTGCCAATGTATCTGCAGCGGCTGCGTCCGGTCAGGCGCGGTGCGCCGAAGCCGAAATGCAGCCGGCATTCTTCGATGCGGACCCTCTTCCGAAAGAGGGCAGCCTTGCTATTATCTCATGATTCCCTGCAAGATACAGCACCCTTTGGTAACAATTGAAGGCGAGCAGCCGCGCACTCGGCCGAAACGCGCACGGGTGCAGGATGCAGCCGCTAAAACGGCTGCCCCGTGATCATCTCGTACGCCTGGATGTATTTCTCCGATGTCTTCTGCACGACCTCGCGGGGAAGGCGCGGCGGACGGCCTGTCCCATCCCAGTTCTCGAGCAGCCAATTGCGCACGAATTGCTTGTCGAAGCTGGCCTGTTCGCGCCCTTCCTCGTACTCTTCGGCAGACCAGAACCGCGAGCTATCCGGCGTGAGCACTTCGTCAGCCAGCACGAAGCCGTTGCCGGAGATTCCGAATTCGAACTTGCTGTCGGCGATGATGATGCCCCGCTCGGCCGCATGCCGGCTGGCGGCCTCGTAGATGCGCACGGACGCATCCCTCAGCTCCTCCGCGTCGCGCCTGCCGACAAGCTCTGCGCAGCGCTCGAAGCTCACATTCTCATCATGGTCGCCGAGCTCGGCTTTCGTCGACGGGGTGAACAGCACCTCAGGCAGCTTCGAAGAGTTCTTCAGACCTGCGGGAAGGAGCAGTCCGCACAAGCCGCCCGTCTTCGCGTACTCCTTGTAGCCTCCGCCGGCGAGGTATCCGCGCACGATACATTCAACGGGGAACATCCGGGCCTTCTCGACCAGCATGAACCTGCCATCGAGATAATCGGCATACGGGCGGAACACCTCCGGCAGGTCAGCGCTGTCCGCCGAGATGAGATGGTTCGGCACCACATCCGACAGAAAGTCGAACCAAAAGCAGCTCAGACGGGTCAGAACCTGGCCTTTGAAAGGGATCTCGTCTTCCAGGATATAATCGAAAGCGGAAATGCGGTCGGTCGCCACCAGCAGCAGAGAGTCTCCCAGGTCGTAGAGATCCCGCACCTTGCCGCGGGCGGTCGGTTCAAACGGAATGGGGTTCATGCTTGCTTCCTGCCTTTCGAATGGCCCTTACCTTTGCCATTGGGTTTCTTGGCGCCGTCCTGACGGTCCTTGAGCGCCTTGATGCGGTCGTAGTCATACAGCGGGATCAGGATGGTGAAGCAGGCGCCTTCGCCTTTCTTGCCCTCGACCTTCACCCAGCCGCCATGCCGGTCGACGATTTCTTTGACGACGGCCAGACCGACGCCCAGACCGCCGCTTTCCCGCTCACGGCTCTGCTCGGCGCGCCAGAAGCGGCTGAACACCATCTTGCATTCTTCCGGCGACAGGCCGATACCCGTATCCTTCACGGCGATGGACGCCATGATGTCGCCCTTCGACACTTTGACGTCTATCCGGCCGCCGGCGGGCGTGTATCGGACCGCGTTGGATATGAGGTTGGCGGTGGCCTGGCGAATCATGTCGCAATCGCCGTACACCATGACGTCGTCTTCGGCTTCGTAGTGCAGTTCAAGGTCGGAATCTGCCACGAACGCCTCGTGCGAGAGCACGAGCGACCGTATGAGCTCGCCGACGTTGACAACCTCTTCGCGCATGGGCGTGGAGCGGCTCTCCAGACGCGAGAGCTTGAGCAGCGCGTCGACCAGGCGGGACAGACGCTGCACTTCGGCATTGACGGTTCCCAGGCGCTCTTCATCGGGCTCGAACACGCCGTCCACGATGGCCTCGACCGTGGACTGGATGGCCATGAGTGGAGTGCGCAGCTCATGGGCCACGTCCGTGGTCAGGCGGCGCTCCAGCTCGCGGTCCTTCTCCACGCTTTCGGCCATGGCATCGAAGGTCTTGCCGAGCTCGGCTATCTCATCGTTGCCCTCCAGGTTGGTGCGCGCCGACAGATCGCCCTCTTTGATGGCCGCAGCGGTCTTCGTCATGCGGTTGATGGGATTGACCAGCCCCCGGGCGAACAGGAAGCCGATGCATGACGCGAGCACGATGGACAGTGCGGCCGCGAACACCATGGCTTGATAGCTCTTCGCGCGGAACTCCTGGTCGGACTTCGAAAGAAGCAGCTCCGATCCGTAGACCCACATGCGGACGGTGCCGATTTTCGTCCCGTTGGCCTCGATGGGAACCGAAACGGCAGCGGCAGGATCGGGAGGAGCCAGCGTCTGGTCGAGCATCAGGGCATTCGGATTGCCCGTCGAAGACTCCACCAGGGACGAATCATAGATCACGGCCCCTTCGGCGTTGACCACCTGCACGCCGATGCCCTGCGAGATGGCGGCGGCCGTGCGGGCCGACGAGATGTCGTTGATGGTCACCGTGGGGACGGAGGCGGCGCTTTCCGACTCGGGCGCGCCTTCGCCAGCGCCTTCGCCACCGGACTGCGCTTCGTCCTCTTGCTGCAGTTTCTTATGCGCGCTGACGTAGTGGGAACCTATGTTCTCGGCCGTCTTTTCGGCCAGGGTCTGCACGTTCTCGCGCGTGTACACCTGGAAATGCTGCTCCCATACGTACGAAAGCACGCCAACCGCCACCGTGGCGGTCATGACGGCGATCAAAGCAAACGTCACCGTCACGCGCGTGGTGTAGGAGAAGCCGTAGAGGCGGTCTTTCAGACTCTTGAAAACGTTCTGCTTCTGCTTTTCAGAGCTCATGGTCAATTCCGATTCGTCGAATTACGGCGGAAACACACCGGCCCGCGGAAAACGGGCCGGAGGGAATCACTCTTGCTGATCGTTTGCTACTGCTTGGTGGGGTCTTCGAAGCGGTAACCGACGCCGTGCACCGTGTGCAGCCACTTCGGGTTCCTGGGGTTGTCCCCGATCTTCGCACGCAGATTCTTCACGTGCGAATCGATGGTGCGCTCGTAGCCTTCGAAGTCGTATCCCAGAACCTTCTCGACCAGCTCCATCCGGGAGTACACGCGGCCGGGATAGCGCGACAACGTGGTGAGCAGCTTGAACTCGCTTGCGGTCAGATCGATCTCTTCGCCGTTGACCAGGACCTTATGGCCCGAAACGTCAATGGTCAGCTCGCCGAACTCGAGCACCTCGCGCTGAGGCTCGTCGGCAACATGGACGCGGCGCAGCAGGGCGCGCACGCGGGCGACCAGCTCGCGGGGAGAGAACGGCTTGACCAGGTAGTCGTCGGCGCCGAGTTCCAGGCCGATGATGCGGTCTTCGACTTCGCCGCGGGCGGTAAGCATGATGATGGGGACGTCGGAGTTGTCGCGGATGGCGCGGCAGACGCGTTCACCGGAAACACGGGGAAGCATCAGGTCCAAAACCACCAGGTCGAAGTGATGCTTGGAGAACTCATCGAGCGCATCCTGACCGTCCCCGACGGCGGTGACCCAGTAATTCTCGCGCTCCAGATATGCCGCAACGGCGTCACGGATGGCTTTTTCGTCTTCAACCAGAAGGATTCGACGGGTTTCATTGCTCATAGCAGGTACTCCTCTGTGTCTAGGGGCAGGCCCCTCTTGCGTTCGTACCCTCCTCGGGATGACAGCCGGCTGCAGCGGTCCCATCCCGTCCGGGATTCTTTCCCCATTTGCGTTTATTGTAACTATTGCCGGGCATTGCTTGAGACGCGGCGCGAAAATGACACAATAAGTCGCTATGAGACAGAATTCACCCACACCGCGCAGATCCGCCTCCCCGTCCCGCAGGAAGGCTTCATCCCGCACGCGCTCTGCAGGCAGCACCAGGGGGAACTCCGGCGCACCCCATTCCGCCTCCAGCCGTCCCCACCGCAGCAGCTCAGCCCGTCATCAGGCACGACCCGTTTCGAGGCGGGCCGGTGCGAACCACGGGCGCGTCGGTTCTGCGCCGTCGCCGAGAACGGTCGGGCAAGGACCTGCCCCGAAAACGGCGAAACCGGGATCCGGCCTTGACGCGCAGGTGCGCATACCGCTTCCGGACAATGTCAAAATGACGCTCACGCGCCGGCAGCTGCTGTTCGGCGCGCTGGGTATCGGCGCTGTGGCGGGCGCCGCCGTCAGTGCAACGGCGTTCGTGAAAACATCGCAGCCGGAAGAGGAGATCTCGGTTCTCACGGTCCCCGAAGACGCGGTGTTCACCACGGCCGACTGCGCCACCCCCGACGCCTCCGAATGCATGGCGCTCACCGCCAGTTTCGAACTGCCGCACGGAACCCTGATCTGGGCGAACTCAAACGACTACGCCGCCTGCCTCATGCCCACCGACGTCCCTTCGCCTTTGACCGAAGGCGCGGTGCTCATGCTGGGATCGGGCGAATACGAGGTCATCCTCCCCGGAGCCGTCAGCGAAGACGGCGGCTTCGAGATCTACGACATCCGCTGCAACGGATCGGGCGTCGTCTGGACCGAAGCGAACTGCCTCTCGGGGACGTGGCGCGTCTACCAGGCTTCCTACTCGCCCGGAAACGGAATAGGATCGCCTGTCAAAGTGGACGAAGGCTCCACCGATCTGGAACCGCCCCACATCGCCATCGCGGGGTCGCGCGCGTTCTGGCAAGTGCTCCCCAACCTCAACGGCGAAACGCCCACTGCCGACTCGCTGATAAAGTGCGCGAAGATCGGGTCATCGGACGTTCAGGAGGTCTTGCGTTCCCACGGCCGCCCCGCATCCCCGCTCTACGCGTGCGAAGATGCCATCGTCGCCACTCCGCGCGCCGACGCATCGGGCGTATACCATGTGCTGTCGCGCATCGACGCGGAATCGCTTGCCGTGACCGACACCATGACGCTGCCCGCATCCATGAAGCCGCTCGAAGCGGGGTTCGGCAACGGGCGCTTCTCCTTCTGCTTCGACGCCATCTACGACTACGGCGGAGGCATCGCCAACCTGGGCACCTACGTTCCCGCCGCCGAGGGCGACCCCAATGCCGCGCAGTGGTTCCGCTTCGACCGGTCCCCCACCGCAGCGCCCGCCTGGTGCGGCCGCTGGTTCATGGTCAAGTCCTCGCGCTCGGTGTCGGGCGTGGACGCGGAAGGCCGGCAGGCATTTTCGCTGGGCGCGCCGGACGGCTGCGATGATTACGGCGATTACCTGGCCACCACCGGGTCATTCGACAACGTCGTGACGTACAGCAACATAGACACGTCCACCTCCACCACAACGTATCAGGAGGGCGTCTGGGACGAAGAGACCGGCACGCAGGAAAACGGCCAGTACATCACCACCACAACCGAGGTCAAGCACACGCTCGTGCGTGTGTGGACGCCCGTCTCCTGATTGCGCGGACAGCCCATGTGCGGACGCTTCACCATGCTCACCTGGGATGAAACGAACCAGGTGGCCCGCTCCATCGAAGCCGCGGCCCCATTCAACATCGATCCCGACTGGCCCGCCGCCGCACCCGCGTGCGAGGGCGAATGCGGCGTGTGCCGCAACCGGACCTGCAGCAGCGAAGGCGGTGCGCCCATGCGCGCGGACGCCTTCCCGGGATCGCGGGCGGCCGCAGTGGTGGCCGACGATGGCGGGCATATGGCGATCGAGTGCGCCGTGCCCTGGGCGAAGCTTTCCGCACGGATGATGACCTGGGGATTCGAGCCGATCGGAGGCGCACTGGGCGCTACGTCGGGCAACGCGTTGGGCACCGCGAAGAAGGCTGCCCCGGGCACCTCGCCGGACGCGCGGACGACCGCCGGCAAGGGCGGCAGCGCACGCGGGCCCATCTTCAATACCCGCATCGAAACCGCAGCGAGCTCGCCTTTCTGGCGCGATTCGTTCGCCGGACGACGCTGCATCGTACCCGTCGCCGCGTTTTTCGAACCGCACCGCAACGAGATGGCGCTGGGCGCAGGCGGTCGAAGGGTCAAGCAGTCTTACCGGTTTGCCGACGCAGGCGGGGCCGCGCTGCTGTTGGCCGGCATCTGGAAAGGCGACCGATTCTCCATCTTGACCTGCGAACCCGATGAGGCAGCCTCCCCCGTCCACGACCGCATGCCCGTTGCGCTTTCGCCCGAAGCAGCCCGCAGCTGGCTGTTCGGCACCCAAAGCCCGAACGGTGCGGCGAACATCGACCGGCTCGGTGACGCGGCACCATGCGGCATCGCCCTGGAAGCCCGGCCCGTCTACCCCGCCGCCCCTGAAACCGGACAGCTTTCGCTGTTCTGATGCCACCGGAAGCCATCGGAAGACCCACCGGGTCCGCTTCACGTACGG
>CAUWJA010000065.1:0-7365 GCA_963558905.1 uncultured Eggerthellaceae bacterium | reverse complement strand
CATGTCCTTGCAGTCCTCAAACACCAGATTGATGGTATGCGCGGTGTTGCGCTCACCCCATGCAGCAATGCCGTCGAGGCTTTTCACCGTAACGGTGACGTCTTTCTCCAAAAACGCCCCCGCAGCTGCATCCTGTTTGCCCGTCACGCGATTGTACTTGTACTTGTCAAGCTCCAGGTCGCGCTCGCCCGAAGTGACCTGGGCGCCGTTGCCGTAGATGACCATGCTGTCAGCCACATGCCCATGGGTCATGCCGCCCACATCGGCGCCGGGCTTGCAGTAGAGCTCGGCAACGCCCTCGGGGGAGCTCATGAACACGCCTTCGAGCGCATCTGTCAACGTTGCGTAGTACTTGCCGTCGTAATACACGGTGTTATCACCGAAGGCGGCTTCATCCACTCCTTCAGGCAGAACAACCGTACGATCAGCTGCAGATGCGCCTTCGAGCGCAAATGCGCACGCAGGCAGCAACATGAGGGCTGCGACGGCTGCGACTATGCGAGCAAGCCATGCTTTCTGTTTCATGCTCGTATCTCCTTATCGTTTCCGGAATTTCGTCCCATGCCGCAGAATCCAACATGGGCAGACTGTCGCCACTATACCATCTGACGCCTTGACTCGCCTTGCTAAATCCTGTGAAATATCCCCCACCTTACAGAAGCACGTAGATTTAAGCACGGTTGAAAGGAGGGCCATGAACGCACTGTCGTGGGTCGAAAGCATAACGGCGAAGCTGACAGCCGAATTCCCGAACCGCATCCGCTTCACAGGCCTCCAGGGAAGCCGAGCCCGCGGGGAAGCGCATGAGGGAAGCGACATAGACCTTGTGGTCATATTCGACGAACTGCACGCCGACGATCTGGCGCGGTGCCGCAGCATCATCGAGGCCGCGCCCCATAGCAGCCTTGCCTGCGGATTCATCGGAGACGAAACCACTCTGTCCCGATGGCCGCGCCACGAACTCTTTCAGTTCTACCATGACACCATCCCCGTCTTCGGCTCGCTTCCCCATGTCGGCGAATTCACCGTCCGCGACGCAACAAAAGCAGCCCGCGTCGGCGCATCGGGCATATACCATGCCGCCTGCCATGCCTACATGTTCGACGGCGAATCCGCAGACGAGATTCTGGCAAGCCTTTTCAAGGGAGCATTCTTCACGCTCCAAGCCCTTTGCTTCGCCAGAACCGAAAGCTATCCGCGCACGCGAGCGGAACTATCCGGCCTGCTCGAAGGGGACGGAGCGCGCATCCTCGAGATCAGCAACGATCCGCACGCACACCGCCCCGCAAACGATGAAGAGCGGCGAGGCCAGGTCGATTTGCTCATAGGATGGGCGGCCCGCATCTTGGCGCAATAGCCGTAGGGCAAGGTTGAGGGTATCGAAGCCTGATAGAATGCCCGTCGAGCAGGGCATTTCAAGATAAACCGACCGAAAGGCCACCATGTTCGCACATCGCATCGATACCATCGGAAACAATCCTCAATGGTCCCAGGAGGCCGCAACATGGTTTGCTGAAAAATGGGGAATACCCGCCGAAGCTTACCTTGAAAGCATGAACGAAAGCGCACCGATGCACACAGGCGACAATCAGTCGGCAAATATGCATCCGGTGCCGCAGTGGTTCATCGTCCGCGATTGCAACAATCCAGAAAACCCCATCATCGCCGGTTGCGGAATCATAGAGAACGACTTCCACGACCGACCCGACCTGAGTCCAAATCTCTGCGCCCTCTTCGTTGAAGAGAGGTTTCGCAACCGCGGGCTGGCAACGCAGCTCCTCGATGCCGCACGCACCTATGTGGGCGCTCATGGCATCGATTCCCTCTACCTCATCACGGACCATACAAACTTCTATGAGAAACTCGGGTGGGAGTACCTGGGATACGTGAACGCAGACGACGGCACCGCAATGCGCATGTACCGAGCCGACGCATCACCGAAACAACCTGCACTCAATTAACGTGCGTTTTTACGTACGTTATGATGAGGAAACGCAGACAACGGGAGAGGAGGAAACATGACCAGCGTAACCGCAGACAAACTGGACTGGTAGCAATGTATCTGGTCTAATTCACCAAACAGGCTGCAAAGGACGCGAGGAAACTCAAATCAGCAGGACTGGACAAGAAAGCGAAGGTCGGATCTGAAACGCGCTTGCGCACGTCTACCGGCACCGCCCATACAAGTCCAGCACCATCATTCCGAACGCAGCACCGAACTCTTCCTCGTCCTCATCATCGAGCAAGTACACGAAATCGCTTTTCGGTTTCCCAACGCGACAATCTGCGAAGTCCAGAATCCCGCAGACGCGGCCAAAATCGTCGAACAGCACATGGTTGAGGCTGAAGTCGCCATGCAGAAGGGCTAGGTCCCTCCTCTTGACAGGAAGAACATCCCTTCGCGCATGAAGGCACCGCAGGAAATTTGCAATGATTTCCGCATTTTCGGAACGGATATCCTCATCAAGCGCCAAGAACTCCGGCTTGTTCAGGCTTCTGCCCCGCACCCGCGTGCAGACGGAATAGGCATACTCGCCGTCTGCATCGCTGCCGTCCGAACGTCCACCGCGAACAGCCGGAAACACCCCGTCGAAAAGCACTTCGGGAATCCGCAGAGGCATATCTCGCCCCAATGCCCTCAGTACCCGCATTTCGGTCCGGAGACGATCGCTGGCCTTCCGACTCTTCGGGAGTTTGAGAACCAGGTCCCGATTGATGGCGAAGGCTTCCGAGTCTTCCCCGCGTCCAAGGAACTCAATGGATTCAACTTGCACCCGACCAGATGCCTCAGCCACATCCTTCGCAAATTCGACTGAGTATTTCACTTGCAACCTCCTTTCGCTCATCATCAGCGGATTCACCTGTCGCAGCGCCATCCCTCATCGGCCATGGCATCCACAAGCCATGGTCCGTCCATCTTCGGACCGTCGCACCGCATCATTATCGATGCCATGCCCCCAACGGCCACGCGATGCGCGATACGTTCGAGGGCGATATCGGCACTGTTCACACCAACGTAGCACAGATGCACTTGATACCCTCTCCGGCACGCCTGCCATTCCGAGACCATCATGACATCGTGATGGAATTCACCTGCGGCAACGCCTACCAATCGATTTCGACAGATTCGATTCGCTCCGCCTGGATGGCAGCACGGGCAGCAGCCTGACCTTCGATGGCCTGGTCAAGCTGACGGGCATAATACGTCAAACCGATATCGATCATGCGGTAATAGCCCAGCTCGGCTTCGCAATACAGCCTCAGAGCGCGCCTCGGATCGGGCTTCACCACACCCTCTATCCCCTTCATCAGGTAATCGGCCAGATGATGCGCAGACCTGCACTTCATGTCATCCGAACGAGCGTGGTCGTACGCCATCGAATACAGCCTCCAAGCCATGCGATCGCTTTTCGGCACGCCTTTGCCGCCCGCATACAGATCGCCCAGCTTCCAAAGAGCCTCTACATTGTCCTCAAGAAACACAGCGCGCGCATAGCATTCGTACGCACGGGCATAATCCCTTTTGCCGGCTCGCCCGTAATAGTAGACATAACCAAGGTTGACCGACGCCTGGCCACTCCCCCGTTCGGCGCCCAGCTCGTAGAGCGCGACAACCTTTTCATAGTCCTCCGGCTCAGGACCGCCATGGTAGATGTTGCCCAGATTGCAGCAGCTGCCCGCATCGCCGCAAGCCACGGCATGCTCATAGATTCGTATGACATGCTTGCGGAAGGCGGCATTATCCATGGCTCGGGCATACTCTTCGCCGTTGATTCCCACAACCTCAAGCATCCATTCGAAATCTTCGTCCAGTGCCTCCCCATAAAGCTGCGCCAACAGGTCGAATGCCTCTTGCGACATGGTGTTTCGCAGCGGCGATTCTTCATATTCGACGTCGAGCAGGCCTTCATACGTCTTGCATTCCTGCTCGGTGAATCTTTTGAACTCCATGGCAACCCCTCTTTCGCAAAATCCGATATTGCGCACTGGCGCCATTATGGCACGCAACCGCCCCTTCGATGGGTAGCACGTGGGACAGAGACGGTTCAGGCGGCGTCACGGAGGAACAGCTCGCCCGCAGACGGAGAGACCAGCGATAATCGATTCGGAAACAAACGCCCCTCTCCGCATGAAGTCAGCATCACAAGCCTGTAGGCTTTCGGAAGCGAGGCAATCGACCGCGCCCGTCGCCCGAAAGGAAACCGCCATGTGCACAGCCGTCAGATTCACGGACACGAATGGAGCCCTGTTCTTCGGGCGCAATCTTGACTGGGTGGAAACCTACGGCGAGCAGATCCTGGTCACGCCGCGCAGCTTCGGCTACGCATACGCCTTCGACGCACCGCACAGCGAGCAACCTCTGGCCGTGATGGGCGTCGGCTCCGTGATGGACGGCAAGCCCATGTACTTCGACTGCGCCAATGAAGCCGGACTGGCGGTGGCGGAGCTGAACTTCCCACGCTGCGGAGCATTTCCGCATGAGCCGGTACCGGGCAGGGCCAACGTGGCAACCTTCGAGTTCCCGCTATGGGTCGCACGCAATTTCACCACAGTGGACGAAGTGCACTGCGCACTGGAAAACGCAGCCATCGTCTCCCCTGCGGCGCCGGGTCAGCCGGAATCACTTCTGCATTGGATGATTTCCGACGCGAAACGCTGCATCGTCGTGGAGAGCACGGCATCCGGGCTGCACGCATACGAGAACCGCGTGGGCGTGCTGGCCAATTCGCCTGAATTCCCCTGGCACATCACCAATCTGAACGCATACGCCGGCGCCAGCAACGATTCCATAGAGCCCGCATTATGGGACTCGCAGACGCTCTTGCCGTGGGGGATCGGCGCTGGAATGGAAATGATTCCCGGCGGCGTAGGGTCCCCGGCTCGATTCGTGCGCGCCGCCTACACCAACGCGCATCACCCCGTGAAGGCCGCTGAACGAGACAATGTTGCGAGGCTGTTCCGAACGCTATCAGCGGTTCAGATGGTGGACGGCATGGCGAAAACACCAGACGGCCGTTTCGAAAAGACGCTGTTCACCAGCGGTTTTTCCTCCGCGACGCTCACCTACTACGCCAATGCCTACGATGACTTCGAAATCCGCGCGTTCCCGTTTTCCGCCTTCAGGCTAGACGGAGCCGACCTGCAAACGCAGCCCTTGTACCGGTAGGAATCCGGCAAAAACGGCGCTGTCCTTCCCCGCATCCTCCTGAAAGCGCGGCGCAGCCCGCTCGCATCCAGACCCGCCACCGACAGCACCCCGGTTGAGCGCATGCCAGCCGGGGCGCTTGCTTGAGCGCACATTTTCCGCCGCCGTACGATCCGCCACCGACGGCATGATCAGCCTCGAGCGCTATACTTGCATGATTCCGAAAGCAACAGGAGGGAGTGCGCCTTGGCTGCCGACATATCCATTCACCAATACATTTGCGAGCATATCGAAGGCGGCGCACTGCCCATGGGCTTCAACCTAACACCCTTCGACGAACCCGACTCCCCCATCCGCATGGCCGACGGCGCCATGGACGGCATCTGCATCTACCACATGGCCGATGCCGCATTGCCGCAAGACATCGAGCAGCGCATCGCCGACGCACTTGCAAGCATCTGCGCGGGCGAGGCCGAAACCGCAGGACCGGCGTTGGAGTCCATGCTGCGCGAACACCGTGCAGTATGCCTGGTCGACCAAATCCAACGCGCCGTGATGGGCAACACCGATCGCATCAACCCGGGCGCACTCATGCGCTACGCGATTCAGCTGATGTTCACCTCGCATGACAAAGAGATGGTCAAGCTAGGCCTGATACTGTTCGAGCTGTTCGAGAATCCCATTGACGAGCTGAAAGAAATCGTGCGCGAACTGGGACTTTGCGACGAGTTCACCATTTTCGCCGCGTGGTGCGCGCGCAATTGGGAGTGCGGCAACGACGAAATCTTCGCCATGGCCCGTAAAGCGAAGGGCTGGGGCCGCATCCACTGCGTGGAGATGATCGCCCCCGAGACCCCCGAAATCCGCGACTGGCTGCTGCACGAAGGCGCCGACAACGCAGTGATGCCCGAGTACTCTGCCGCCACATGCATCGAAAAGGCCCAGGTGGCCGAGCGGCTGAACGCGCCGATTCCGCCGGATGAGTTCAAATCCGTCTCCTTCCTGCTGGCTGCCGCCGCAGAGGAGAACGGGCCTGTCGCACCTCTTCTCATGAACAGCACCACGAAGGACCTGTTCGACCGCTATCTGGACCGTATGGCCGAGCAGCCTGAAAATGCACGCTGCGACGCATCGGTCCAGGAATGTCTCACTCGCCTGGCCGACTACTGCGAAAGCGCCGGCTGGTCGGACCTGGCTGCGCGCTGTCGCACGGCTGACGGCCGAACCGTGGAATACGCCGGCGAATAAGGGGATTCTGCGCGAAAAACACCCCTTTCGACATCATTGCGATGAGTTTGTCGGAGGCTCGCCCTTCATGGCGGGCAAGATGAAGCACCGATTTTATCTGGCGCCCTCCTGAACTGGTGCAATGCGTGAGAGGAATTTCGCAGCCGGCATCCCGACGGCCCAAAACGCGGTCCAAGGACGGTTTCAGGGGCGAATTCGCCGACAAAGTCGCCTCATCGATGCAAAATACGGCAAAATCGTGCCAAATGGGATTCCGGGCATGAAGCGATCGCGGACATGGAACAGCCCCGGGCATGAAGCGATCCCAGGCGCGATACGGTCCGGGACACAAAGAAGGGCCGCAGTTCAAAGGCTGCGGCCCTTCGTTTCATCTGGTTGACGCCCCGACCTCAGAGCCAGCTCCGTCCGAATGCCGAAGCCGATTCCATCCGAAAACGCTGTTCTGCGAATGTCTTGTCTTACGCAAAGAACAGCTTGGAGAGCGTCATGGGGTCGATATATTCGCCATCCTTGTAGACGCGCATATTGCCGGAAGCGATTTCGTCGATCAGGATGACATCGCCGTTGGCATCGTAGCCGAACTCGAACTTGATGTCGTAGAGAACCAGGCCCTTTTCAGCCAGATCATCTGCAACGATCTTGGTGATCTGCTGGGTCATGGCCTTGAGCTGCTCGTACTGCTCAGCGGTCATGACGCCAAGGACAACCAGACCGTCCTTGGTGACCAGCGGGTCTCCCAACTCGTCATTCTTGAAGGTGGTCTCCACGTAGCTGGGCAGATCGGCGCCCTCTTCGATGTACTGGCCGTAGCGGCGGAAGAAGGAACCCACGGCCTTGTTGCGGCAGATGACTTCCAAACCCTGGCCGAACACCTTGGCGGGCAGAACCTCCATGGTGGTGTTCTCAAGATCAGCGCTCACGTAGTGGGTCTTGATGCCGGCGGCGTTGATCTTCTCGAAGAAGTAGATGGA